>JBOGSL010000201.1:0-1703 GCA_050695395.1 Chloroflexota bacterium
GCGGTCTTCGTGCGCTTCTGGCTGACCAGCACGCCCGCGCTCCCCGACACCGCGCTACCCGCGGCACAGACCAAAGGCCGAGAACGGTACGAAGGCTTTGTCGAAGCGCTCGGGCGCCGGCTCGCCCGTGGCAGAAAGCTGGCTGACGAGGTTATTCGCGATGTGGCGCCAGGAATGTCGGAAAGCTCAGCGCCGAACACGGAATAGCACGTCACGCCTTTCGTCCGTCTTTCTACGCATCGCGCCCCTCTATTGCGCCATTGCCGAGATCTTGTTCGCCACCGGCAGGATGAGGTTGGACGGATACTCCTTGCTCAAATAGATCGTGTCCGATCCCACCATGTCCGGCGTGTAGTCGTGCGCGAAGGGGCCGTCGGTGAGCGGCGAATCGCCATTCGCGATCTCGACCCGGATGCGGTCGCCCTTCTTGAAGACATAGGCGGCCGCGACGATCCGGATCTCGAACTGGTAGACCTTGCCGGGCGTGATCGGCTCGGGCTTGGTGGCGTCGTACCAGGGGGCATCGGTGCTCGAATATTTAGGATCGAGATGGCGCATGGACGCCTTGAGCCAGCCCTTTGACACGTTGACCGAGCGGGGTTGCACGCCCTGCTGTCGCTCCGCCTCTGCCTCCGGGAGCTGGTCCGTGACCTTGACGATCATGTTCATGTCCCGCCGCGTCGACGCGGCGTAAAGGTCGAGCTCGATCGGCCCGACAACAGTGAGGTCGGCTGGAAGCGGCGGGCTCGTGAAGGTGAGAACGCGCCGGACCGGGTCGGGCCGGCCGTTCTTGTCGAAGCCCACGACGCCGATGCGCCAGCCCGGGTTCGGATATTGGTAGGAGGTCTTGTCGTCGCCTTGCGGCGCCTCGGTGCCGAGCCCGCCCAAGTCACGCGCAGGCGCGATAAAACGCATAAGCCACGACCATTAAATCCGAGCAAGATGGGGACAACGATCGGCGGGGCGAGGCACGAAGCCATGGAAGTGCGTTCCCTATCTGGCCGAAGCCCGGTTTCTCTCTCAGCGGCCGATTACCCCGCGAGCGATCAGATCGATCTGGGGCCGCGCGGCCGATCCTCGATGGCCACGAGCGGCCCACAAAGGGTCATATGCTTTTGTGATCGTTTGCCAGCGCCTCGGTCAGCTCCGCAGGATCGATGCTGAGGTTGCATGACAACTCGTGCTACCGGGTCTGCCATCGAGGCGAATGAACGTGCAAAGCCGGCGGTAGGCCAGAAGGGACTAACCATCGATCCTCTCCTCGTCGCTTTCCACTAGGTAGGACCCGGCAGGCTGTATGTCGTCGATGCCGCTCAGCCTGAAAGGATGCCGGAAAGTCACGGTCTTGCTGCGCGTTCGGGTGGTCATGCCGATACTCCCGCCGCGGCGTCCCGAAATGAAGGCGAGAAAGCCGTGATGCGATTCATGGATCGACGCTCCTTCTGCCGGGGAAGCCGGGCATTCCGCACTTCCGTAAGCCGGTCTATCTCGACGGGCCCTCGTCTTGATGCTCAAGATGATATTTCGTCGCTTCGTTCCCATGCCGTACAGCCTGCTGCATGTGGCCGTGCGCGATCAGCGCCTGATGCGCGGCGTGCGCGAAGTCCTTTTCGGCATAGTGCTTCGATGCCTGTCGATGATGTATTGCGGCCTGCTCGTGATGCTTAGCGGCGGCGAGGTGATGCTCGGTGCCCGTCAGTACC
>JBOGSL010000202.1:0-1819 GCA_050695395.1 Chloroflexota bacterium
AGGAGGAATACTCCAGATTGAGGAGTTCTACCTCCGCCCCGTCGATCAGTTGCATCAGTCCTTGCACCGAAGCGTCGGTCGCGTCACCCGGCATGTTCTTGTTGGCTTCCTCCCAATCCGCTGCGCTTTTGTAGACGAGTTCCACGATCACGCGGTCGGTCTTTCCGGTAATGTCCGTAAGGACACGCACCTGCTGAGGCGATTGGCTGCCCTGGCTGGCGTTCTGGATGAATTGCTGTCCCACCTTCACCACGTCTTGTGATTTGCCGACCTTCGCATAGAATGTCCGTCGTTCCACGATCATCGCCATCCTCCGAATGTTTATTGCCGTTGTTTTCCCCACGTATCCGTGCGTAAATCACGGGGGGCGTCTCGATGCACCAGGGTCTCGAATGGTCGCCGTCTCTCCCTCATAAAATACTGCATGGACAACGTACTCGACATCCTTCAGGAGCGCGGCTTTGTGCAGCAAATCAGCGACGAGCCGTCCCTGCATCGTTTGCTCGGCCGGCGCAAGATCACCCTGTACGACGGTTTCGATCCTACGCGGCCGAGCCTGACCATCGGCAACCTGGTCGGCCTGATGATGCTTGCCTGGTTCGACCGCTGTGGACACCGGCCAATTGCTCTCATGGGCGGGGGCACAGCTCTGGTCGGCGATCCTTCCGGTAAGCTGGCCGACCGCCCTATCCTGCCGGCTGACGAAATCACGGCGAATATTCGCCATCTAGAGGGCCAGATCTCGCGCGTCCTGCGACACGGCCCAGGCCACACCCTCACCTTGAACAATGCGGAGTGGTTGGAGCCGCTTCGCTTCATCCCCTTCATGCGGGACATTGGCTCGCGTTTTAGCGTCAACGAAGTGTTGCGCCTCGAAGCCTATCGCACCCGACTCGAGGCCGGCGGCCTCAGCATGCTCGAGTTCAGCTATGTCCTGATGCAGTCGTACGATTTTCTGCATTTGTACCAGAACTACGACTGCGTTCTCCAGATCGGCGGCAGCGACCAATGGGGAAACAGCGTCGCGGGGGCGGATCTTATCCGTAAAGTGACGGGAGGCGAGGCGTTTGTCCTGGTGGCCCCGCTGATTCTCACGGCGGATGGGGTGAAGATGGGGAAGACCGAAGCGGGGGCCGTCTGGCTCGATCCGACGCTAACAACCCCGTACGAGTACTATCAGTTCTGGCGCAACGTGGCCGATGCGGATGTCGAGCGGTTCCTGGCCCTGTTCACCTTCTTACCGATGAGTCAGATCCAGGCTCTCGGGCGTGTACAGGGGGCTGCGTTGAACGAGGCGAAGGAAGTGCTGGCCTTCGAAGCAACCCGAATCGTGCACGGCGATGGGGCTGCCGAGGAAGCCAGGGCCGCCGCCCGCCGCCTCTTCGCGGAGGCCGGCGGAGAAGTCGACCTTCCCACGGCTGAAGTAGATTGCGAGCAACTGGCCGCCGGCATGCCGGTGACCGAGCTCTTCAAGGCTGCCGGGCTCGTTGCGTCGGCCAATGAGGCGCGCAGCCTGATCGCGCAGGGCGGCCTCAGCCTCAATGGTCGGCCCATCGAAGACCCGCGTGCGCGGGTCGATCTCACCGCCATGGAAAACGGCGCTCTGATGCTCGCCCGTGGCCGCAAACATCACAAGCGGGTCATCTGCAGGTAGCAACTGTACCGCCTGCCAGTCAGGGAAATGGGGCTCCCAAATGCGGGCGAATCCGCACGCACGCGGCGAAACGTAGCTCGGGCTTTGTCCCCGTGTCCTAGACGTAGCTCGGGGCTCTGTTCCCGTGAAGTGGACGTAGCTCCCCGGGGCTCCCCGAGCTACGTC
>JBOGSL010000203.1:0-7835 GCA_050695395.1 Chloroflexota bacterium
GGGACTGGGCTATGATGAGGGCCGCGACCAACTCTTCCGCTTTCGGGAAGATCGCGTCACGCACCGGCTACTCTGGAGCCGGCTGCTTATCTCGCCGACGTCGGAAGTACCGATGTTGTCTCTGCAGGCGATCACTATATCAACGACATCGAACCTGCGCTGAAGGCCGGCGCGAGGGCCCTCTACATTGATCGACACCGCACACGGCTTGGGGAGAAAGAACCTGGCTGCCGCCTGACAGGCTCGATAGCCGAGGCGTGGGACGTGCTGCTGGCGGAGTGACCGGTCGTCCAGAACAGCGCGGGCCGGCGGATGGCGTTACGTACTAGACTGAAAGATGCGCGCGAAGTATCCGTGATCTTAACCCGGAGTAACGCCGAGCGACCATTTCACGTGGTGAGAGGAGAGGGAGATGACCGAAGGCCCGCGATGGAGTATCGACGCCGAGTATTTCGAGAACTGCAACTGCGATGTCGTGTGTCCCTGTGAGATTTCACCGTTGGGATTCATGGCAGCGAACCCAGACCGAGGGAACTGCGACGTCTTCCTCGTGTTCCACGTCAACAAGGGAACGTACGGTGATGTTTCGCTCGACGGCCTGAATGCGATAGTCGCCGCCCGCTCGCCGGGGGTTATGCACAATGGAAACTGGGCGGTTGCCGCGTATCTCGATGCGAACGGGACGCCCGAGCAACAGCAGGCGCTGGGTGCAATCTTCAGCGGGGCGGGAGGGGGTCCGATGGCCGCGCTGGGGCCTTTGATTGGGACGCACGTCGGGGTGAAAGTGGTCCCGATCGAGTATCGAAATGAGGGCAAGAAACGCAGCGCCCGGATCGACGGAATCCTGGATTCTACGATCCAGGCGGTGCCTGCAATTAGCGAGGACGAGGTCGTGATCAAGCAGAACGCTAATCCGCTGTTCCCCGGACAGGACTGGGTGCAAGCATCGGGCGTGCGGAGTACGTACCGGGATTACGACTGGGATTGGGACAACTCGGGCCGGTGCGCCGATTACGCATCCTTCCGATGGCAGGGGCCGTAGTTCATTCCGGGTCGAGCGACCAAGGGGTTCGTTCTGTGGTGACGGTCGAATCTCGATTGAAGCTCCGGCGATCCAATATCCTTGTCATCGGCACGCTCGCGGGTTTGTCGGCTCTGGCGTGGGCCGGGCTGGCCTGGCAGTCGACTCAAACGAACGCGATGGGCGGTTTCACGATGGGGATGACGGCGCCGCTGTTCATCGTCACCTGGACGGTCATGATGGCTGCGATGATGCTACCGTCAGCCGCGCCGATGTTCCTGATGTTCGCCCGGATTACACGAAAGAAGACCCGGCCGGGCAGGATCTCGGCGGCGGAGTGGATTTTCGGCGCCGCGTACCTCCTGATCTGGACAGCATTCGGCGTGCTCGGGTATTTCGCGGCGGAGTGGGCGGATTCGCTAAGCGGCAGCAACTCGTGGCTAATGGCAAACGGAGCGCGAGTGGCCGGCGGTCTGTTGATCGTGGCGGGCGTGTACCAGGCCACGCCGCTGAAACAGGCGTGCCTTCGGTCGTGCCGGTCCCCACTTGCCTTTATCCTGACCTCGTGGCGGCCCGGCTATGCCGGCGCCTTGCGAATGGGGGTGCACCACGGTCTGCTCTGCACCGGCTGTTGCTGGCTGCTGTTTGCGATATTGTTCCCGTTGGGCATGGCGAACATCGGCGTCTTGGCAGCGGTAACAGCATTTATCTTTGCGGAGAAGGTTCTGCGGCGGGGACGGGAGATAGGGTACGCCGGAGCGGCAGCACTGATCTGCTACGGGCTTGTCGTCGTCTTCGATCCAGCGGCGTTTCCGGGGATGACGATGATAAACACGTAGATGTGACAACAGCGCTCGTCCCGACGCAGTTTCCGAGTCGCCCTTTCCCCGAGTTCCACCTTTATCCGAGCGTTTCCGCAAGGTCCACAAAAAAGGCCATTGCTGCCGGATTGGCCATGGCGCCCGGGTTGGCCGCTTCGTCGACGCGCGCTCCCATCAAAATTCGCTTGACGGGCACTTCCAATTTCTTCCCGCTCAGCGTTCGAGGTATCGAGGGGACCACGTAGATCTGGTCCGGCACATGTCGGGGGCTGAGCTTCCGACGTATTGAGTCACGGATTTTGGCGCGGAGGTTCTCGTCGAGCGTTTGACCGTTGTCCAGAACCACGAACAACGGCATGAAGTAGCCATTGTTGGGCCGTTCGAGCCCGACAATCAGGCTATCTTGCACCTCAGGAACGTCCTCCACCGCGGCATAGATCTCGGCACTCCCCATCCGGACACCGCCGCGATTAAGTGTCGAGTCGGAGCGCCCGTAGATCACTACGCCGCCCTCGGGCGTAATCTTGATCCAATCGCCATGACACCAGATGCCCGTGTAGGTGGCGAAATAGCTGTCGCGGTAGCGTCTGCCGTCGACGTCGTTCCAGAAGAAGAGAGGCATCGAAGGCATGGGCTCTGAAACGACAAGCTCTCCAACCTGGCCGATCACCGGCTGGCCCTGCGGATCGTAGGCCTGGACGTCAGCCCCGAGGCAGCGGCACTGCAGCTCGCCGGCCCGAACCGGCAGGAGCGGGTTGCTGCCCACGAAAGCAGTGCAGACGTCGGTGCCGCCACTCATGGACCCGAGCCAGATGTCGGGCTTGACGCGCTGGTAGACCCACAAGAAGCCCTCCGGGGACAACGGCGAGCCGGTTGAGCCGAAACCCACGAGGGCGCTGAGATCGTGCTCGGAGCGCGGATCGATGCCCGCCTTCATGCAGCCGGAGACGTAGCTGGCGCTGGCGCCCATATACGTCATTTGAGAGCTTTCCGCGAGATCCCAGAGCACATCGATGCTCGGATAGGCTGGGCTGCCGTCGTAGAGGACGATCGTCGAACCGAGCAGCAATCCACCAACCAGCAAGTTCCACATCATCCAGCCGGTGGTGGAGAACCAAAAGAATCGGTCGCCCGGCTTGATGTCGTGATGCAAGCTCAGAACTTTGAGATGCTCCAGCGTGATCCCGCCATGGCCCTGAACGATCGGCTTCGGTAGTCCCGTTGTGCCTGACGAGAAGAGGACCCACAGTGGGTGGTCGAAGGGAACTTGTTCGAAGACCAGCTCGTGGGTGTTCTCGATAACGTCTGCCCAGAGCGTGGCGTCGAGCACAGCAACATTGGTCTCCGGATCGAGATAGGGGATCAGCACGGTGTGGCGCAGGCTAGGGAGACTTCGACGAATCTCAGCGAGTTCTGCGCGCCGGTCAAACGGCTTGCCGTCGTACTGATAGCCATCGACGGCAAAGAGCACCGTCGGCTCAATCTGCTTGAAGCGATCCACCACGCTGTCGGTGCCGAAGTCGGGCGAGCAGCTTGACCAGACGGCGCCGATGCTTGCGCAGGCCAGCAGCGCAATCACCGCTTCGGGAATGTTAGGAATGTAGCCAACCACTCGGTCACCGGGTTGCACACCCATCCCCCGCAGCACAGCCGCTACCGCTCCTGTCTGACGCCGAAGCTCGGTCCAGCTCATGTCCGTCAGGGGATGACGTTCCGACTGGAACAGAATGGCCGGACAATCGGTCTGCTCGGCATGGAAGATCTGTTCGGCGTAGTTGAGTCGGGAGCCCGGGAACCACTTGGCTCCGGGCATCGCTCGATCTACCAGAGGGCGCGTAAACGAGCGGGACGACTGGACGTGAAAGAACTGCCAGATCGAAGCCCAGAAGTCGGGAAGGCGATCGACCGACCACTGCCAGAGGTCGTCGTATGAATCGAAGCGCATGCCGTGTTCATCGGCCAACCAGCGCATGTACCGCTCTATGTTGGACTGGTGCTTGAACTCGTCGCTCGGTTCCCAAAGGACGGTTCCTTCTTCTACCTGTGCGGCCGTTCTCGATCTCCCTTCTGAAACGCCAGAGGCGTCTCCCGTGACGAGAGCCTACCCCGAGATGCTTGCCCCGAAGACGCCTCGCATTCCTCTCTTATTATCGAGGTAGCGGGAGGGTCAATGACCGAGCCGATGGAGACGCTGGCGCAGGCAGTAGGCGCGCAGGGAATAGGCAATAGCGCTCGGAATGCCACGTACCACGTGGCCGATGATCAGTTGGCCGAAGGCAGCACGCTTGGCGGACCGAAGGTCAACGCGGTTATCAAAGCAAGCGGCGCCATCGAGAAAATCTACAGCTCAGACATCGGTGAGTCCGTGTTCGGCACGGTCATCCTGCGCCATTTCGACCCGAACACGGGCATGCACCTGGAGCACGCCAACGTGGGTCTGTTCGGCATGCATGCCGAGCACCAGGTGCACTGGTATCGCCTCACCAACAATGTCCGTGCCCGGGAGGTCATCTTCGTAACCAGCACCAAAGCTCCGGGCGACGCCCAGGTTGACGTTCCGGCCGTGTATCTCTGGGTAGAGCTCACCAACGACGGCTCTCAAGCTGCAGAAGTGGAAACCTATACCTTCACTGTGCTTCGCGGCACCACGTCTCCTGACGTCCAGGCGAGCTACGATGTCAAGCTGAAGGCCATTCTTGCCTGGAACCAGTCCCAGCCCGATCATGTGCGCATCTTTGGTTGCTCCGAGGAACCGGAGAGCTACGAGACGACTCTCGATTTCGCGAAAGCAGTGTCCGACACCTCACCTGGCCCCCTCTCCAACACGGCGCACGACTTTAGCGATCCGCTCGCGGTGTTTCGACTCGTGCACAAGATGGCGCCGGGCGAAAGCAAGAACTTCCACTTTCGTTTCAGCTTCGGTCCCGACCGACAGAGGGCCATAAAGAATTTCCGCTCGTCGGGAGACGCGGTCAAGGCGTTCGCCGACACCAAGAAGTACTACGGGGAGATGCTCGGACGCTCGGTAGTAATGACGCCGGATCCGTTCGTTAACCGCGGCGTTCTCTGGGCCAAGGCCAACATGTTGAGGGTAGAGACCAAATCGCCCACCGGCTGGGCCTTCACCAACGATCCCACTCGCTCAAACAACAGCGTGGCCCGCGACACTGCTTGGTTCGGCTTTGGCGCCGATTACCTCACCCCCGAATTCGTACGCGATTCGCTGCTGGCCTACGTTCACTTACAAGAGGCCAACGGGATGATCGTTGAGTATTACGACATTCGCAACAATCAGACTGCCGATTACGGCCTCAACATCAATGACGACACGCCCCTGATCATCCTGGCCCTCTGGCACCACTACAGCATGACAGGCGATCGGGAGTTCCTCGACAAGGTTTATCCGTGTGCTTGTAAGGCCGCAAACTACATCCTCTCGCAGAGAAATAAGGAGGGGCTCGTTTGGTCCACGGCCACCGGCGTGTCGGACTGGGGCATTGTCGGATGGCGCAATGTGATACCCAACTACCGGCTCTCCGGGGCAACTACCGAGTTGAATTCCGAGAGTTACGCAGCGTTGCTCACCATGTCGCAGATGGCGCGCGAGTTGGAGAAGCATGACCAGAGCGCTACCTTCGCGGTCGAGGCGGAGAAGCTCAAGGACGCCATAAACTTCTATCTTCGCGACCAGGAAAACGGCCTGTACTATCTCAACATCGACGTCGAGGGGCATACGCGCAGTAATATCACGTCAGATCTCGTTTTTCCCGTGATCTTCGGCGTGGCGGACGATCGCACCTCCGCTCATATAGTGGGACGGTTGAGTAGCGCCGATTTCTGGACGCCCGCAGGCATCCACACCACGCCGCGGGACGCGCCGGAATACACGCCGGCGGGAGACTGGGGATTGCGAGGCGGGATCTGGGTCGGCGTGTCGTTCTGGTATGCCTTTGCTGCCGCCAAGTACTCTCCCGAGTTCATGGCCTTCGCGCTCAGCTCGACCTTCCGAAATTACTCAACCGATCCCAGGCGCACCAATACCGTGCCCGGGGAGTTCTCGGAGTGGCTGAACGGAGAGACGCTCGTGAACATGGGCATGATGCTCTCGCCCTGGTTTCCACCTCGCTACCTGTGGGCCGCGATCGAGGGCATGGCGGGCTTCGATTTTCGGTCGGGGACAGTCACCGTCCGTCCCAATCTCGCCCCGGAATGGAAATGGTTGGCAGTACAAAATATGCCGTTTCGAGACAAGAGTCTCACCTGGTTTGCCGTACGGCAGCCGGACTCGGAGCCCGAGCTCCAGATATACACCAACTTCCTCTTTCCGGGGGTTGAAAACCCGTACGTTGCCTACGAGCAAGACATCACGGATTCGATTAGCGTCACCGGAGACGCCATCTGCGCCATCGGCCTGCAGGAGAAGAACAACATCATCCTGATGATCGGCAACACGGACGACCATGCCGTCTCAACCGCCGTGTCGATCGACTGCTCGCTAGCCGGATCGTACAAGCTTCGAACCTTGAACAGTCTGATAGGGCACTGGACAGAACACAGTGACCTCGTATCGGGGCACGAACTGCAGCGAGGGTTGACCCTGGCGCTTCAGCGAAAAGGCTTCTGGGTATTGGATATTCGGCAGCAGGTATGAGGACGGCCGCTCTCATCCTCCCAGCAGGCGGAGCTTCTCGGCCTCGTATTCTTGCTCGGAGATTTGTCCCTGCTCTCGGCGAGCGGTCAGTTGATCGAGCGCTTCGTACAGCTCGCCGTCGCCTCCCAGCGGTCCGCGGCGTGTGTCGAGTTGTGCTCTTCGACGTAGCAACTCGCTTCCTTTTCGGTCGAGAGCCTCGTGTTCCTGCACCCTGTTCGGTGACTCCGCGACCCCGGGCGCGGCCGGGGCCGCGCGGCGGCCACGTAGCTGGATGAGCACTAACACAAGCACTGCCAGTACTAAGATCCCGACCGCGATCCAGATGATCAGCACTGATAACCTCTCGCACGATGTCCGCAAGGATGGTGCCGCGAACGATCCGGGGAGAAGATGACGGCGCGACGAGCGGGAGACGGAAGGACGATTTTGGTCGTCATGGCGCACCCTGACGACGCAGAGTTAACGTGCGATGGCGCGATAGCACGCTGGGTGCAGGACGGCGATCGGGCCATTTTGGCGGTGGCGACCAGCGGATCACCGGGCGTAGGGGAGATGAACGCCGTGGCAGCGGCGGCATCAGAAAGACGAATGGAAGAACAGCGCGCGGCCGCCGGTCTGGTCGGGTACGAGAAGGTCATCTTTCTGGGATTTGCGGACGGTGATGTGCGTGAAGAGGCTCTCTTGCCGGCGCTTGTCGAACTTGTTCGGACCACTCGCCCGGACGCCGTCATCGTAATGGACCCGACGACGGTCATCTACCGCGATCGATATATCAATCACCGCGACCACCGCGCCCTTGGCATGGCGATGCTGGACGCCATGTATCCCCGGGCCAGCAACGCCGGCTACTACCCAGAGCAGTTGGCCCGTGGCCTCACCACCTACAAGGTACCCGAGGTCCTACTGGCCCAATCTGACCGCCCCAACTTCTGGGTCGACGTCAGCGACTCGCTCGAGCAGCGCTTCATGGCTCTGCGCCGTCACCGAAGCCAGACGAGTCTTTGGCCGGACAACGGCGAGGCAATCGTCGAAGAGCAAAGGGAGCAGGCGCGCCTCGCCGGATTGCGCCACGGCGTTCGTTATGCCGAGGAGTACCGCCGGATCCTTCCGAGTCCGCTCAACTAGCGCGGGAAGCGGTCCTTACCTTGCTCGTGGTTACAACGTCCGCTCGGAGCTCGATGTGCCCGGCTGCCTGGACCGGGGTTCGATGACGCAACCGGTGGGTGCCCGGGACATAATCGCTTGTCGACAACGGTCCGGGGAGATCGTCGATGCGCGTTTCGAGATTGAGGAGTCGCTGTCCGGACGGATTGATGAGCGATAGATCTATGAGGCAATCGGG
>JBOGSL010000204.1:0-3049 GCA_050695395.1 Chloroflexota bacterium
GTCGCAACAAAATTGTCGTCGCCGAAAATCTCGTCCAGCACCATCCGCGCGCGGTGCACCTCGTTGTCGTCCAGGGTGATCCAGATGGAACCGCGTTCGGAAAGCAGTTCGCGCAGCAGCACCAGCCGCGGCCACATCATGCACAGCCACTTGTCGTGGCGCAGCATGTCCTCGGCGTCCACCGGATTGGTGGACAGCCATTCCTTCATGATCGGCGAATTGACGCTGTCGCTGTAGCACCAGCCTTCGTTGCCGGTGTTGTAGGGCGGATCGATGAACACCAGATCCACCTTGCCGGCGTAACGCGGCAGCAACGCCTTGAGCGCGTGCAGATTGTCGCCGTGGATCACCAGATTGCCGTTCAGATCGACCGGCCCGATACCTTTCTTCGCGTCTTCCAGCAATGGCCGGTACGGCACGCCGAGGTGGTGGTTGTAGACATATTCCTTGCCTTTGAAGATGATTTCGGGCATGGCAACAGCAAACCCCTGGGCACGACAGCGGTGGCGCCGATTATGACGGCAACCCGCGCGCGCCGTCAGCGCGTGCACGGCGGCCGCCAGCCTGCGGATACGAGGCGTGCCGCTGGGCGCCGCCGCAGGACGCAAAGTGCGAGGCTCACCAAGCGCGTTGGTATTGCTCCGGCACCTGAACGTTGGCGTCGAGTTCCTTCGCTGCGCGTCTCGGAAAGTACGGATCGCGCAGGAGCTCGCGTGCCATTTCGATCAGATCGGCATCGCCGCGCGCGAGGATGTCTTCCGCCTGCCGCGCCTCGGTGATCAGGCCGACCGTCGCGGTGGCGATGCCGGCCTCACGGCGGATTCGTCCGGCAAATGGCACCTGATAGCCGGGGCCGACGGGAATCTCCGGGTGCGGCAGCGTGCCGCCTGACGACACATCGATGACATCCACGCCGTCCGACTTCAAGATTCTGGCGAGCTGCACACATTCGTCGATGTCCCAGCCGCCTCGCGCCCAGTCCGTCGCCGACAGCCGCACCCACAACGGCATCGGCGTCGGCCAGGTTTCGCGCACCGCGGCGATCACGTCGCGCAACAGGCGCGCGCGATTTTCCAGCGAGCCGCCATACTCGTCGGTGCGCGCATTCGACAACGGTGACAGGAATTGATGGAACAGGTAACCGTGCGCGGCGTGCAGCTCGATCACTTCGAATCCTGCGTCGCATGCCCGTCGCGCGGCGGCGCGAAAATCCGCGATCACCTTGGCGATGCCCGACGCATCCAGTGCGGCCGGTACCGGATAGCCCTCATCGAACGGAATCGCACTCGGCGCAACCGGCGGCCAGCCGCCGTGTTCGGCATCCACTGGCCCGACGCCCCGCCATGGCAACTGGGTGCTGGCCTTGCGCCCCGCGTGCGCGAGCTGGGTTCCGGCCGCGGCGCCCTGACCGCGGATGAACGCAGCGATGCGCGACCACGCCACGGCCTGGGTGTCGTTCCAGATGCCCGCGTCGTCCGGCGAAATGCGGCCTTCCGGCGACACCGCGGCCGCTTCGGTGAACACCAACCCCGCACCGCCAACCGCGCGGCTGCCCAAGTGCACCAGATGCCAGTCGGTCGGCACGCCATTCGGCGAGGAGTACTGGCACATCGGCGACACCACGATGCGGTTGCGCAAATGCAACGCGCCCAGCGTGATCGGTTCCAGCAACATCATCCTGATTCCTTGCCTTCGAGCATCCGTCCCGGGCGCCACATCAGTGGCGCTTGAAGTACTGCACCTCGCGCTCGTGCTTTTCCGCGGCGGCACGCGTCTTGAACGTGCCAAGGTTGCGCCGCTTGGCGGTCTTCGGAGCCTGCTTGCGCGAATAGAGCCGGTATTCGCCTGATTTGAGCTTGCGGATCATGACAACAGCGTCCTTCTTCAGAACGGCCTGAGTCGGTCTCCCGCCAGTCTACGCCCGGCGCAGCGACCAGAACGGAATATCACGGCGCAAGCGGTAGCCCAGCCGTTCGTACAGTGACTTCGCGCGCGGATTTTCGTAACTGCAATGGAGGAACGGTGTGCGTCCGCGTTCCAGCGTGTCGTTGGTCAGGAATGCGATCAGGCGTCGCGCGTAGCCGCGGCCGGCGAAATCGGGGCGCGTGCAGATCGCGCTCACCTCGGTATGCGTATCGGTCCCGAGACGTTCGCCGATCATCGCCGCGAGCCGGCCATTCAGGTACATGCCGAAATAGCGCCCCATCTCCATCGTGCGCGGACGGAAGTAATGCGGATACACCAGCGCCGTCAGCGCCAGAACGTCGGCACGATGCTTCTGATCGAGTGGAACAATCCCCGGGCCGTCCGTGGTTTCGATCGGTCGCGTGCATACCATCTGCGCAAGATCCCCCAGCGGTTCCAGACGCCATCCACCGGACAGGCGCGGCGCAACCCCCAGCAACAGAACGGCTTCATCCGCAGCAACCAGCGACGCGAGTGCCGCTTCCGCGTCCGTGTCCGCGCCGGCAACGCCGAGGAACGGCGCAAACGCGCGCGGGTAACGTGCAACGCCATCCGCGACGATCGCAAGATCACGATGCCGCGTGCGCAACGAGGACCAGAACGGATTGTCGAGTTCGGAATCGGCCATCGCGCGATGATAGTTGCCTGTAGGGCGGGTCTTAACCCGCCGCGCCAAACACGCCCTGCGTTCCCACCCTGTAGGGCGGGTCTTGACCCGCCGTGCCAAACGCGCCCTGCGTTCCCACACCGTAGGGCGGGTCTTGCCCCGCCATCGATTGGCGAACGACGCATGCGGCGGGTCAAGACGCGCCCTACGGCTTGGAAGGTCCCACGGCTGGTCAAGACCCGCCCTACGTCTCCCCGAAATCCCCGTCCACCGCGTTCCCTCCCCAATCGGCGGCAAGGACACCATCGCGCACGCAACGGTGAAAGGTCGAATACGGCCAATCGCGCACCCGCGCCACATGACCATGCTTCACGGGGTTGAAGTGAACGTAATCGATGTGGACTGCGAGATCGCGTTCGTCACGGATCAGATGCTCCCAATAACGGCGTTGCCAGATACCGCGTTCGCCCTTGAGCA
>JBOGSL010000205.1:0-30311 GCA_050695395.1 Chloroflexota bacterium
ACGGATACGGTACAGCAGGCGCTCGATCGCTCGGGGGGAAAAGCCGGGAATAAGGGCACCTCGTCGGCCGAAGCGGCCATCGAGATGGCAACTCTCATAAGGAGCTTGTTGTAAGAAAAGGGCCGCGAGTAGAACTCGCGGCCCTTGTGCTCATGCTTAGAGAAGCGCTACGTGACGTACGGTCCGTCGATGTAGCCGATCTGACCGGTGGGCAAGCGGACGTGGACCCACCCGGCGACGTAGCCAAGCACTTCCACGTGGGTGCCTCTGGCCGCCAGGCCGATCACCCGCGCCTTCAAGCCCGGCCGGGAATGAACCCGCACGCCCGCTGTGACGTGATGCACGGCCGAGAAGTGGAGAACCGTTGACTTGGCCTTGTAGGAGTGGTACGTGGTACCACCTCGCCCTCGGCCGGTGCGTATGACCGTCCCGCTGACCCAGCCCTCCTTGCCGTTCGAGAGGAGGACCTGTGCCCAGCCATGGGACCAATGCAGGATCTTGTAGGATCCCCCGACGGGTATGACCGTCTCCACCGTGTAGCCCAGGGCCGGGCCGGTGTGGACATTGAAGGCGCCGGTAGCGGTCCTGCCGTGGAACACCGTGCTTGATTTCTCCGCGACGGTGCCGGCGGAGCGATGGCGCATCAGGTAGGCGCCGTCCACCCAACCAATTTTGCCGTTGGGGAGGCGTACCTTCACCCACCCGTTG
Organism: Chloroflexota bacterium; assembly: GCA_050695395.1. Classification (GTDB taxonomy): domain Bacteria; phylum Chloroflexota; class UBA5177; order UBA5177; family UBA5177; genus JBOGSL01. Next base: position 709 of record JBOGSL010000205.1, read on the forward strand.
CTGCGAGCAAGCACCTGCAGGCGTTCGCCCCGTGAAACGGAGGACACGACCTCGAATCCGAGGCCCGGAGAGGCGTGCACGTTCAGACCGTTAACCCGCGATGCGACCGTCGGGCCGGCCGTGGACACCGACGGGTAGTTCTTGTGGGCCGGGCTCGTCGGATTGCCGATCCTGCTTCCCTTCCCGATTCCACTCGCGACTACCCACCCGATCCGACCATCGGAGAGCTGGACCCTGTACCAGCGTCCCCGGTGCTTCAAGATCGTGACGCTGTCGCCCTGATGAGCGTCTTCGACGATGCCGTAGCGCTTGGATGGACCGAAGCGGACGTTGAGAGCGTAGACGCTGACGATAGCGGTTGGGCCGCTTCGAATTACATTGGGCGAGGCAGCGACACTGGGCGATCCGACCGAGCTGGTGCCGCCGGTTCCGGTAACCGCTCCGACCGACGACCCGCCCCATGGTCTATTGGCTCCGAGGTAGTGCTGCGTCCAGTAGGCGCCGTCGTTGGGGCTGGTGAAGGAGGAAATTTCTACCCCGGTGTTATACCAGGCGGCGTGGATGAACCTCCCTCCTCCCATGTAGATCGCCACGTGGGAAAGACCTGGCCAAACCGTGCCTTGAAAGAATAGGAGGTCACCAGGTTCGATTTGCGAAAAAGCGACCTTCGGAGCATAAGCGTAGGCATCGGAGAGGTCGCCGGGCAGTGGAATGCCGTTCATGCGATACACATACGATGCGAAGCCGATGCAACTGAAGCCCGTGCTGGGGCTGTTGCCCGTGGCGGTGTAGGGGTAGCCCAGATACTTCATGGCGGTCTGGACAATTTGGGCGCCGGAGACATCGTTGGCGGAGAGGGGAGAGGCGTTGTGGGGAGAGTTCGAGGAGTCGGTGGCTGGTAGTGCGGCTAATGTGTTGGCCGCCGGTAGCGCTCCCAGGCTGACGATTGCCAGACTCAAAGCGACGAGCGGTTTCCTCATTCGCGACCTCCAGATTTTTTTGGTCGCACTGAGGCCCGGTAAGCCACACCTTGGCACGGCATGGGCTCAGCACGCAAAACGCAAGGTCACCTTATCAGGAAAAAGGATAGCTGTCAAACTTGGCACATTCGACCCACCGGTCGATGCCCGCACGGTCGTGGACGGGCGGGTCGACGCGATTTGGCTTGGCCGCGCCATTTCTCTTGCATCGGCAGCCCGGTCTGCGAGCAGCCGAACCGGAGCTCGACCGCCCAATGGTGACCAAATTCCTGTTAGAGTAAGGGCGTAGGTCAGGAGGAAGCATGCAGGAACCGTACGCGTTCGTTCCTCCTGTCAACGGCGGTTCGATACCCCGGATTGCCTTCGTTGCCACCTACCCCCCGCGTGAGTGCGGCATCGGAACCTTCACCTACGATCTGGTCAGCGCCTACGACGCGATCGACCCCAGCCGGCTGTCCGCGGTGGTTGCCGTCAACGACTATGGCCAGATGTACGACTACGACCTTCACGACTATCAGGGGCGGGTCCGCTACCAGATCGACGCCGAAGATCGCGACAGCTACCTAACGGCCGCGGACGCCATCAACCGTTCGCGCGTGCAGGTCGTCAGCATCCAGCATGAATATGGACTGTTCGGGGGGGAGGACGGCGAGTATCTACTCGATTTCATCAAGCGAGTGGAGAAACCCGTGGTACTGACAATGCACACGGTCTTGCCGGAGCCCGAGGGCCACTTCAAAGAGCTGACCCAGGAAATGATGGACATCTCGGCGGCGGTGGTGGTGCTGGCCCGGGCGGCCGTGCCCATGATCCTGGACAACTACCGAATTCCACCAGAGCGCGTACACGTCATTCCCCACGGGATTCCCAACTTCACCCGAAAAGAGGCGATCCGGCGCCGTACCAAGAAGCTTCTCGGCCTGGGAGACCGGCCCCTGATATCGACATTCGGGCTAATTGGACCGAGCAAGGCCATCGAATATGTGATCGAGGCCCTACCGGAGATCGTGGAGCGACACCCCGACGTGCTGTATCTGGTAATCGGCGAGACGCATCCGCACATCAGGCAGCGCGAGGGAGAGACGTATCGGAACGAACTCGTGGCACTGGCACGGGAACTCGGTGTAGAGCGGCATGTGCGCTTCAACAACCGCTTCCTCAGCAATTCGGAGCTAATCCGCTATCTGGCCGCCACCGACGTATACATCATGGCCTACCTCAATAAAGACCAGATCGTGAGCGGCACACTTGCCTATGCGGTTGGCTGTGGCAAGGCCGTGGTGGCCACGCCGTTCGTGTACGCCGAGGAGATGCTCTCCGAAGGGCGCGGCGTTATCGTTCCCTTTAAGGATGCTCCGGCCATCGCCCGCGCCGTGAACGATCTGCTCGATGACCGGCGCCGCCTCCTCAACATGGAGGAGCGCGCCTACAAGTTCAGCCGCCCCATGACCTGGCACAATGTGGCGCGGATGTACCTCGAGCTTTTCCGCTATGTGTCGTATTTCCGAGCGCCGGTTCATGCGGCGGCTGTATAGCTCACTCCCGATCCGACGGCGAGGATAACCCGCCAGACTTTCGATCCTGAACCGTGGCACGGTAGCGCACACTGTGCGGCGGTCTCTACTGGCGACGCCCGGAGAACCGCATGCCCGCCTGACGGCCTATAATTCTCCGGAGCAGCTACATTGACGGACGGCTCGGACTTCATCTACGACTGGAACACGGACCAGCCGGACGTTGTATCGGTGGGGGCCGAGCTCAACGACGAAACGCTCCGGGACGGACTGCAGAGTCCCTCGGTCCGATCGCCCTCTATCGAGGACAAGATCCGGATTCTTCACTACATGGCCGGGCTGGGGATTCAGTCGGCGAATATAGGCTTGCCGGGGGCGGGCCCGGCTGCCAAGAGCGATGTCATCGCGCTCGCCCGGGAAATTCGAGACAGCCGGTTACCGGTGGCGTGCAATTGCGCGGCTCGAACCCTAGCAGTGGACATTGACCCCATAGTCGAGGCATCTGAAGTAGCGGGCATCGCAATAGAGGCGTCGGTTTTCATCGGTTCCAGCCCTATTCGGCAGTACGCGGAAGACTGGACACTGGATCGCATGGTACGGCACACGGTCGAAGCCGTTGGCTACGCCATCGATCATGGGCTGCCCGTGATGTACGTGACGGAGGACACCACTCGAGCGCACCCGGAAACCCTGCGCCGGCTCTACACGGCCGCGATCGAGGCCGGAGCGAAGCGCGTTTGCGTGGCCGACACCGTGGGACACGTCACGCCCGCGGGAGTCCGCCGGCTGGTGAGCTTTATTCGCGAGCTGGTGAACGAAACGGACCCGGATACGAGTATCGACTGGCACGGTCACAACGATCGCGGGCTGGGATTGGTCAACAGCCTGACCGCGGCGGAAAGCGGCGCGGATCGCGTCCACGGAACGGCCATCGGGATTGGCGAACGGGTGGGAAACACCGCGATGGATCAGCTCTTGGTAAATTTCCGACTGCTCGGCTGGATCGACACCGATCTCAGCTCCCTGGGCGACTACTGCGATCTCGTGTCCGAGTCCACCGGCGTGCCGATTCCGGCCAACTATCCGGTGATGGGTCGAGATGCATTCCGCACTGCGACGGGTGTACACGCCGCCGCGGTGATCAAGGCTATGCATAAGGGAAATCAATGGTTGGCCAACCGTATTTACTCCGGCGTCCCGGCGGACTACTTCGGACGGGAACAGAGCATTGAGATCGGTCCGATGAGCGGACAATCTAACATCGTGTATTGGCTCGAGGCACGCGGGCTGGAAGCGACGGACGGTCTGGTCGACCACCTCTTTCAGATATGCAAGCGCTCGGATCGAGTTCTCGACGACGCCGACATCATGGCGACGGTCTTGAGCTGGGAAGCACGACAGACTGCGGCGAGCTAGCAAGGGAGCACACATACATGGGAATGACCATATCGGAAAAGATTCTGGCGGCGCACGCCGGGAAGAAGCGGGTCGAGCCGGGCGAGATCGTGATGGTGGACATCGACGTGAATCTCGCGAACGAGCTGTCGGCGGCGCTCGCAATCGACGAGTTCAAGAAGATCAAGGGAGCGGAACGCATCGCTGAGCCTGATAAGGCCGTCTTCGTGCCCGATCACTTCACGCCGGCAAAAGACATCACAACGGCAAACCTGGTGAGCCGGGTGCGAGATTTCGCGGTCGGTCAGAATGCCCGATGGTTCGAGGTGGGCCGCGCCGGGATCGAGCACTGCGTCCTCCCACAGAACGGGATTGTCGGTCCGGGGCAGGTGATCATCGGGGGCGACTCGCACACCACGACCTATGGGGCTCTGGGCGCCTTCTCGACGGGCGTCGGCTCGACCGACGTGGCCGTCGCATGGGCCATCGGCCAGACCTGGCTACGCGTGCCGGCGACCTTCAAGGTTACGTACCACGGCAGGCTGCAGCCCTGGGTTACCGGCAAGGATCTCATCCTCTATACCATCGGCAAGCTGACGGTCGACGGCGCGACCTATATGGCGATGGAGTTTCACGGCGATGCCTTGCAGGACTTGCATCAGGCCGGGCGTTTCACCATGGCGAATATGTCGATCGAGGCCGGAGCCAAGAACGGAATCTTCCACGTGGACGACGTGACGCGCGAATACCTCGCCTCCGTCGGCCACAACGATTATGTCGAATACACGAGCGACCCGGACGCCGTATACGCAAAGGAAATCGAGATCGACGCGAGCTCCGTCGAGCCGCAGGTAGCGTTTCCATCGATTCCGGAGAACACGCGGCCGGTATCAGAGGCAGGGGATGTGCCGATCGATCAGGTGGTGATTGGGACCTGCACCAACGGCTGGATCGAGGACATGCGGCAGGCGGCGCAAGTGCTGCGCGGCCACCGCATAAACCCGAAGGTACGCTGCATCATCGTGCCCGGCAGCCAGGAAGTACAGCGACAGATGGTGCGAGAAGGTTTGATGCAGATATTCGTCGACGCCGATTGCATAGTTTCAACGTCCACCTGCGGGCCGTGCATCGGCGGCCACATGGGCGTGCTGGGTGAGAACGAGCGCTGCGTCTCCACCACCAACCGCAATTTCGTCGGTCGCATGGGCGCCCGCAGCGCGGAAATCTTCCTGACGAATCCGGCGGTGGCAGCGGCCTCGGCGATTGCCGGCAGGCTTTCAGGCCCAGACGATGTTGTCAGTAGCCCAGAAGCTGCCTAGGAGCCAGAGATGGATACGTTGCGCGGACGGGTTTGGAAATACGGACCGAACATCAACACCGATGTGATCATCCCCGGCAGGTACTGCCACATCACCGATCCCGAAGAACTGGCAAAGTACTGCATGGCCGATCTCGACACCGAGTTCACCAAAAAGATTGCCCCCGGCGACATCATCGTGGCCGGAGGCAACTTCGGATGCGGCTCCTCGCGTGAGGTCGCGCCGCTCTCGATCAAGGCGTCCGGGATCGGCGCGGTGGTCGCGCCCAGCTTCGCCAGGATCTTCTATCGCAACGCCATCAACATCGGCTTTCCCATCTTTGAGTCAACCGAGGCATTCGATGAGATATCCGAGGGAGATGAGGTTGAGATCGAGCCGGCCGCGGGCATCATTCGCGACCTTACCACCGGCGCGACCTATCAGTCCGCCGCGTTCCCCGAGTTCCTGCAGGCCATCATCGCGCGGGGCGGCCTCCGTGCATACGCAGAGGAGATACTTGCGGCCCGGGAGCGATGACCTACCGGATCGGCGTCATCGCCGGCGATGGCATCGGACCGGAAGTCGTTCAAGAAGGCCTCAAGGTACTGAGCCGAGCGGGCCGGCTGAGCGGCTTTCAGTATGAACTGACCACCTATCCCTGGAACAGTCGGCTCTATCTCGATACGGGCGAATTGATGCCGTCCTCGGCACTAGATGAGTTTCGCCAGTTGGACGCCATCTTCCTCGGAGCACTGGGCGATCCGCGGGTCGAGCGAGGTCTGGTGGAACGCTCGGTAATCATGCAGCTTCGTCTTGGTCTCGATCTCTACATCAATCTGCGGCCCGTAGCGTTGCCGGCAGCGCACCTGACGCCTCTCAAAGACATCGGGCCGGACGACCTGAACATGGTAGTGGTGCGGGAGAACACCGAAGATGCCTATGTGGGCATTGGAGGATCGCTACGCCCCGGCGAGGCAGATGAAGTCGCCATCGCAGAGATGATCTACAGCCGGCGAGGAGTAGAGCGCGCAATTCGCTATGCCTTCGAGCTGGCGCGCTCCCGAAACAACAAGCGCAAGCTGACGCTGGTGGACAAGTCGAACGCGATCCGCGCCCAGGAGATCTGGCGAAGAACGTTCGCGGATGTCGCCCTGGAGTATCCCGACGTCGAGACCGAGGCGCTGTACGTGGATGCAGCGGTCATGCACATGGTGGCTAACCCGGGCCGGTTCGATGTCATCGTCACCACGAACCTCTTCGGCGACATCATCACGGATCTGGGAGCCGTGCTCCAGGGCGGAATGGGAACCGCCGCGTCGGGCAACATCCATCCCGGAAAAGTGTCGGTCTTCGAGCCGATACACGGCTCCGCTCCGGACATTGCGGGCCAGAATAAGGCGAGCCCGATCGGAGCGATATCAGCCATCAGCATGCTCCTGGCTCATGTGGGTGAGGCTGACGCCTCGCGAATGGTAGACGAGGCAGTGCGGGACGTGCTGGTGCGAGATGAGGCAGGACTGACAACTGAGCAGGTCGGAGATGAGGTAGCAGAGGCGATGGAGCGCGTCGCCTCTGCCAAAGCGTAGGTGAAAGGACGGAGCATGACGGAGGACATATTTGTGGTGGAGGGAGCACGAACACCCTTCGGAGATTTTGGCGGCGCGTTCAAGGACACATCGGCGACGGAGCTTGGCGTGGTGGCCGCCCGTGGTGCTATAGACCGCGCCGGTATCAAGCCGGAGGTTATCGATCAGGTGATGTTCGGAAATGTCATCCAGAGCAGCGCGGATGCGGTGTATCTGGCCCGGCATGTGGGGTTGAAGGCAGGCGTGCCGCAGGACGTGCCGGCGCTTACCCTCAACCGGCTGTGCGGCTCCGGGCTGCAGGCCATGATCAGCGGGGCCCAGACGATGATGCTCGGCGAAGCGGAGGTGGTGCTGGCAGGCGGAGCCGAGAACATGAGCCAGGCTCCGTATCAAGTACGGGGAGCGCGCTGGGGGCTGCGTCTGGGTAACACCGAGTTTCTCGACTATCTGTGGGAATCGCTGATGGACTCGTACTGCGGGTGCGACATGGCAAACACGGCGGAGAATCTTGCCGTCGATTACGGCATTCCCCGAGAGGCCGTAGACGAGTATGCGCTTCGCAGCCAGCAAGCCGCGGCGAAGGCGCAGAAAAGTTGCTATCTCAGCGCCGAGATCGTGCCCGTCGAGGTGCAGACCAAGAAAGGGACGGTCGAGATCACCCAGGATGAGCACCCGCGAGCAAATACCAGCATGGAAGCTCTGGGCAAACTGGGACCGGTTTTCCGCAAGGGCGGAGTGGTCACCGCAGGCAATGCCAGCGGCATCGTGGATGGCGCAGCGGCCGTGGTGCTGGCTACGAAAGAAGGGCTGAACGGCAAGCAGCCGATCGGACGAATCGTCTCCTGGGCGGTGGTGGGCGTGGAGCCGCGCATCATGGGCATTGGCCCAGCACGTGCCATACCACTGGCTCTCAAGCGAGCCGGACTCGACATGAACGAGATCGATCTCCTGGAGATCAATGAGGCCTTCGCGGCGCAGTATCTGGCGGTTGAGAAGGAGATGGGGCTGGATCGGGATAAGGTGAATGTCAACGGCGGCGCCGTGGCGATCGGGCATCCACTTGGCGCGACCGGCACCCGACTCGGGCTGACCCTTCTGTACGAGTTGCGCCGCCGCGGCGGGACATTTGGCGTGGCTTCGGCCTGCATCGGCGGCGGCCAGGGAATCGCAGTCGTCTTCGAGGCGCTGAGCTAGAAGGTTCCTCTCGGCATGCTCCGATAATCGTCCGCAGTATCAATATCGACCTGCTCGACCGGATTGGCCACATCGAGCCACTCGATCTCGTCTCTATGCGCAGCAATTACCGGCCGTGCTCCCTGATCGCCGGTCACCCGCAACATCTCGGGAAAGAGAGATCGATCGAATAGGGCGGGGTTTCCGCGCCTGCCTCCGTAACGGGGAACAACGAGCGGTGGGAACCCCTCTCTGTAGGTCTTGATGAGGTCGCTGATGGTTCCGGCCGACAGGAGGGGCTGGTCCGCCACACCCGCCACCACCGCGTGGCTGCTCTCCGGAACTGCCAGTAAGCCGCGCCTCAGGGAGCCGCTCTGACCTTTGTCGAAGTCCAGGTTGATGACAAGCGATACCGGTAGGCCGCCGAGAACCTCGGAGACCTCGTCGCGCTCGAAACCAACCACGACAATCAGCGGATCGAGGCCGCCGGAGAGATACGCCTTCGCTGTTCGCCGCACCAAAGGGACGCCATCTACCAAGATGCGTAGCTTGTTCTCCGAGCCGAAGCGCTGAGAGCGTCCGGCGGCAAGGATCAAGCCTGCGACGAAAGTATCTGACATAGACCTTGACAATCAAGTAATTCGGCTATATTGTACGAATTGGCCGGTCCACGGACCGGCAGGAGGTAGAGCACCGATGGCAATGTCGGCGGAAGAGCGACGGGCAAAGCAGCAGGAATATAACCGGCAGTATTACATCGCGCATCGAGCGCGCAAACTGCAGCAAAACGCGAAATCGGCGAAGGCCTGGCGGGAACGATACCCGGAGCGATATAAGGAATCGCAAGAACGCTGCAGAGCGAAGATGCGCGCGTTGCGCCAGACGGCGCCACGTCTCCCTCGGCTGCGGGAGTGCGTGTCGTGCCACGAGATCAAGATGCACAAGGCTCGGGGCATGTGCGTGGTTTGTTACGGGCGCTGGCGATGGCAGCACCGGGATGAGACCGTTCTCCAGATGGCCTAGTTGTTGTCGGGCAGTTGCGGCTGCTCGGGAGGCACGGTCGCTTGACCCTCTCCTCCCTCCACCGACACGATATAGGGAATGTTGGCTTTGGTGTCATCCAGTCCGTCGAGACCGTAGCCTGCCACGAAGACATCGGAGATGCTGAATCCGAGAAAGTCTATCTTCACGGGAAACTCGCGCCTGGCGGGCTTGTCGAGGAGCGCAGCAACTTTCACCTGCCCCGGTCGCTTTAACTCGAGATAGCGTAGGATCCACTCCATGGTGAACCCCGTATCCACGATGTCATCAACGACCAGGACGGGCTGACCCGCAATATCTGTCTTGATGTCGCTAACCAGGCTCACGACACCGCTTGACTGGTTTCCGCTGTAGGTGGTGACGCGAATATAGTCGAGCCTGACCGGCATATTCAGCCGCTTGGCGAGGTCGATGCCGAAGAAGCATCCGCCACGCAGTACCACGATCATGTAGAGAAGCGGGACATCCTTGAACCTCTCGTTGATCTTGATCGCCATCTGCTCGATGCGATCCTGAATTTGCTTCTCGGTGATCAACGCCCTCATACATCCATTATCCAACCCAAGCTTGATAGCATGGGATGCGGCTATCATGAAATCTTGCAGAACGTGCGGATGGGATTCGCCAAACCTGGAGCGTGAAACAAGCAGCCGGCGCAGGCAACATACCTTTACCATGCGCTGGTACCGCTGTCCGCGCTGCCAGGACATCAGCTTCGCCTACCGCGTGATCGATTCTCCTGCCCCCGTTGACCCTGCTCCCGGCGAACTCGCGGCCCGTCGACGAAAGGGCGATCCCGCTCTGACCTCGTAGGCCTTTCCCGCACCCGGGTGTGGTGCCCGATTCCCGTCCGGCGCGCCCGCAGGAGGCCGGACGTCGTGCCGCGCCGGACGACCGGCCAAGTAGCAGCAAGTCCGGTAAGGCGATCGCACTGGCCGCACGTGACGGGAGCGGGAACCGGACCAAACAACCTCGGCACGATGGACCGAAGGCTTACGGAAGCGGCGTCTCCTGCTCCCGAAAATTCGATGAATTTAGGGCCTTGTAATTCTGACGGAGGTCGCTATACTGGACCTCGTGGGATCAAGTGGGGCTGAGTGGGGGCACTCGAACAGGCTGCAGCGGCAGGATTTATCCATCGGCGCGCCGCTAAACCAATTCAGGTGGGCAGGAGTGGTGCGGACAATGTTCGTTGGACAGTACGAGCGAACTCTTGACGACAAGGGTCGGGTCGCGATTCCGCCCGACTTACGTGAGGGACTGGGTGCGGGGCCGTTCCTAGCACACAGCTTCGACGGCTGCCTAGCGCTGTACACTCGCCGCGACTGGGAGCCGCTTGCGCTCGCGCTGGATGATCTGGTGGACCTTCGCTACGAGGCTCGCAAGGCGACCCGACAGGTGTTCGGCCGTGCAGTCTCCTGCGCTGTCGACCGACAGGGGAGAATCAGCATCCCACCGTTTCTCCGAGAGGCTGCGGACCTTCGGGGAAACGTAATTCTGGTGGGAGCGGGTAAACGAGTCGAAATATGGAATGCGCGCAAGTGGCGCGCGGAGCAACGGCACCTGGACATGGAAGAGCCTCTCGTCGCCGCTCTCTCGAGGTCTCTCGGATGAGCGAGGCGTTCGCTCATATTCCGGTCCTGTTGGACGAGACCATGCAGGTACTGCGGCCTGCGGCGAGCGAAACGTTCATCGATGCGACCCTTGGAGGCTCCGGTCACGCCGGACGCCTTCTGGAGCTCACGGCCCCAAACGGCCGGCTACTGGGCATCGATGCGGATCCGGCGGCTCTCGCGGCTGCCGAGAACCAGTTAGGGCCCTATGGCGATCGAGTCGTGTTGGTTGAGGCTTTCTTCGATCGTTTGTTGGAAATCGCTCGGAACACCGACTTCGTGCCGGTCGATGGGGTGCTTTTCGATCTGGGCGTCAGTTCTCCTCAGCTGGACATGGCCGCTCGGGGCTTCAGCTTCCAGACCGAGGCGCCGCTTGATATGAGGCTGGGACCGTCGGCAGGTCACACAGCAGCCGACCTCGTACAAACGCTGCCCCAGGCCGAGCTTCAGCGAATCTTCCAGGAGTACGGCGAGGAGCGCTACTCGGGGCGCATCGCCCGGCAAATCGTGGCGCAGCGGCAGAGCCGGCCCATCCGGTCAACCATCGAGCTAGCCGAACTTGTCCGAAAGTCGGTTCCGACGCAGACCCACACCCGCATTCATCCGGCGACCCGCGTCTTCCAGGCACTTCGCATCGCGGTTAATGATGAGCTAGGTCGCCTCGGCGCGGCCCTGCCGCAGGCGGTTGAGTCGATGCGAGAGGGCGGGAGACTGGCCGTGATCAGCTTCCATTCCCTGGAAGATCGTATCGTCAAACGCTTCATGCGGCAGGAAGCACGTGGCTGCGTCTGCCCCCCCGAGATTCCCGAATGCACCTGCGGCCATGAGGCGTCGCTTCGGGTCCTCACGACAAGACCCATCGTGGCCGGCCCGGCCGAAGTACGTGAGAACCCGCGAGCGCGGAGCGCGAAGCTTCGGGCGGCCCAAAAAATCCGCCCGATGACCTCGGTGCGCTTAGGAGGAGCCAGATGTTAGACAAACACTATGTGGCCGCCAAGCCGGTAGAGGCAGCGTCGCGCCCCAAGCGAAAGACCGATCAGGGCGGCTTTCACCCGATTCGTGCGCTGAGTGATTCCATTCCGGTTCAGCTCATGCTCGCCATGTCCCTCGTGGCCATGGCCACGCTCTTTCTCTTTATACAGAGCAGCCAGGCCTCCGTGATAGAGCTCAATCTGCAGTCACTGCAGAATCAGCAAACCCAGCTCAACGCCACGGCGGCGGGGTTGCAGGCGGCGACGACCCGCCTTCAAACGCCTCAGCACATCCAGTCGATCGCCATTAACCAACTCCACATGTCGAAGCCGAACCCGTCGTCGATGGTCTGGGTTGCACCGACCGTGGTGCTGCCACGGACCAAGCCCGTCTCCGCGACGGATGCGAAGGCACAGTCGCAGCCCCTAGCCTGGATGGAGCGCTTCATTCGTCTCGTGCGATCCAGCCTCTAATGCTGGAGCGCCAGGGTCATCCAAAACGCTCCCAAGCACGGCCGATCGCCGTCCGCCATCCCCGGCCCAAGGTCATTCCGGGAGCACGGACGCCGAGCAAGCCCCTGGTCCCACGCTCGGTTCGCCCCTGGTTTTTACTGATCGTGATGGTGCTGTGCGGTAGCGGTCTGACGTCGCGGCTCATTTTCTGGCAGGTGCTTCAGCACGGGCAGCTTGCCGCCGCGTCGGACGCGGAACACGCCGCGCTGTACATCCGGCAGCCGCTGCGCGGCAAGATCTACGACGCCAACGGAGTTCCTCTGGCCACCGACGTGAGCATGCACCTGGTGTACGCTGTCCCGCACGACATTCGCCAACCGAGGCGCGATGCCGAGCTACTCAATCCGATCCTTCACCAGTCGGTGCAGAGGCTCGAAGATGAGTTTGGCCGAAATCCCGATTATGTAGAGCTCGACCCCGCGGTCGGCACCACGGTAAGCCGGCAAATCAGCAACCTGAACCTGCCGGGTATCACGCTCTATCCCGAGGTGCGCCGTGACTATCCCAACGCCAGCGAGGCGGCACAGGTGCTGGGCTACGTCGACGCGTCCGGCAAGGGGTATTTCGGTGTAGAGCAGCGCTTTAACCAGATCCTCACGGGCACAGCGGGTGAAAGAAGCGTACTTCACGATACAGCCGGCAACAGCATTCGAGTAGGAAGCGCGACCTCGCCGGCGCATAACGGCGGCGACGTGTACCTCACGTTGGACAGCCGCGTGCAGGCGCTGGCCCAATCCGAGCTTCAGAAGGCGGTTGCCGCGCATCACGCCGACAGCGGCACCGTCATCATCATGAACCCTCACACCGGCGACATCACGTCCATGGCGAGCGATCCCACCTACGATCCCAATCACTACGCGAAAGTCGCCAATAACAACGAGGCAAGCCGCTTTGCCAACCCGGCGATCTCCGACCAGTACGAGCCCGGCTCGACATTCAAGGTCATCACCATGTCGGCCGGCATCGACAGCGGAGTCATCACGCCCAGCACTTCCTTCTATGACAATGGGGCGTTCCACGTGGCAAACGTGACTATTCACAACTGGAACATGAGCGGATTCGGACAAGAGACGATGACGCAGGTGCTGCAGCATTCGGCGAACGTGGGAGCGTCCTGGGTGGCGGAGCAATTGGGCACGCGTCGCTTCTACGACTATCTTCATCGCTTCCGCCTGGGGCGGCCCACGGGAATCCAGCTTGCCGGCGAGGCGCGAGGCCAGGTCATATTTCCGGGAGAAAAGGGCTGGACCGTAGTAAGTCAGTACACGAACTCTTTTGGGCAGGGGATTGCGGTCACGCCGTTACAGCTGATTCGAGCCATCGGAGCGGTAGCGAATCACGGCGTTATGATGAAACCGCAGATCGTCAAGCAGACCTTCTATCAAGGGCATCTCAGGAGGAATAAGCCGGTCAGGGTGGCCCGAGTCATGTCCGCAAGGAGCGCACACACGGTGACTGATATGCTCGTGCACTCAGCGGTCAACGGTGAGGCGGCGCTAGCCCTGGTCAAGGGATACAACATCGCTGCCAAAACCGGCACTTCCAACGTGGCCGGCCCCGACGGGGGCTACCTTCCGAGCGACACCGTCGCGAGCATCATCGGTTGGGCTCCCGCCTTTCACCCGAAGTTCATCATCCTGGTAGTCATCAACCACCCGCGAGACACCCCCTGGGGCTCGATAGCGGCAGCCCCGGTTCTTCACAACCTGTTTCAGGATTTGTTTGTCTACTATCACATTCCCCCCAACCCTCATGCCTTGTACAAATGACTCTCCACCTTGCGGCAGTTCTTAACGGCACCGAAGGCCGTGCACTCGAGCCGTCCGACACCGCGCTACGAACGGCGAGGCTCGATGTAGCCGACCTGGCTCGCCCAATTAGCGGTGTGGTTATCGACTCACGACTTGTCGAACCGGCCTCGATCTTTGTTGCCTTGCCCGGGGCGGCCGCGGACGGCCACAATCACCTGGTGGAAGCATGGTCGAAGGGAGCGTCGGCGGCGCTTGTCTCGCGGACAGAAGTGGACGTCCCACTGCAGAGGAACCAGTTGGTGATCCGCGTGCCGGACACTCTCACGGCGTTGCAAGGGTTGGCAGCGTATTGGCGAGCTCAGCATCGGCTTGCGGTCGTGGCCGTCACCGGCAGCGTCGGCAAAACCACGGCCAAGGAAGTTATCGCTTCGCTGCTACAGCAGTCGTTCCTGACGCTTCGGAACCAGGGCAATCTCAACACGGAGATCGGCCTCCCGCTTACCCTTCTCAACCTGCGTTCGGAACACCGAGCGGCTGTACTCGAGATGGGGATGTACGCCGCGGGCGACATCGCGCTCCTGGCGGAAATTGCGCGCCCCGAGGTCGGCGTCGTGACCAACGTAGCACCGGTGCACCTCGAGCGCATGGGCTCGATTGAACGAATCGCCGCGGCGAAAGCCGAGCTTGTCAACCACTTGCCGGCACACGGGCTCGCGGTGCTGAACGCCGACGATCCCTGGACGCTCGCCATGGGCCGAGCGGCGCGGGTGGAAGCGTGCCTTATCGGATTCGATGAGGCGGCTGACTTTCGAGCAACCAACGTCGAGCTCGACGGTTTGACTGGCGTCCGCTTTGATCTGCGAGCAGAAGGTCGGCTGATGTCCATTCGGGCGCCGATTCCGGGTCGTCATACGGTGTACGCAATCCTGGCGGCAGCGGCGGTAGCCAGGCGTCTTGGACTGGGGTGGGATCACATCGTCGACGGGCTCCGCCGGGTGCAGACGGTTGGACGCCAACAAATCACCCGCAGCGGTGCGATGACCATAATTGACGACAGTTATAATGCCGCGCCGATGTCGGTGACGGCGGCTCTCGAGCTGCTAGGCATGGCGTCCGGTCGAAGAATCGCGGTATTGGGAGACATGCTGGAGCTTGGCGCCGAGGAGGAGCAAGCCCACCGTCAGGTGGGGGCGCGCGCCGCGAAGGTCGCAGATTGGCTTGTGGTTCGGGGCGATCGGAGTAACTGGATCGCCGATGCCGCACTCGACGGAGGTCTGAAATCGGAAAGGATCCGACGAGTAGCCAGCAATGAGCAAGCGATTGAGCAGGTACGCGATATCGCCTCTGCCGGCACGAGTTGCTCGGTCCTCGTCAAGGGCTCTCTGGGCATGCATATGAAAGAAGTAGTCGACGGACTGGCGGGTCCCGCATGATCCATCTGCTGCCTGTCTTGCTGGCCAATCACGCGACGGCGGCGAAAGTCGCCCTCATCCTTCTTCCCGCCATGGTTTTCGGCGTGGCAAGCTTCTCGTTGGCCATGTTTGCCGGCCCGTACCTCGTGCGTTTTCTTCGGAAGATCAAGGCCGGGAGCACCGTGAAGTCCGATGGCCCGGAATCGCATATCCCCAAGGCCGGCACTCCGCTCATGGGAGGCGTGCTGTTCACCGGGGTCGCCGCGGTCATCACGATTCTCTTCAATCTGGTCGGTCACTACTCGCAGCTCCTCCCACTGGGCGCGCTCATCGGCAGCAGCGCGCTGGGGGCAGTCGACGACTTCCTCAAGACGATGCGGGTGGGCAGCGAAGGCATGCGGGCCCGCTTCAAGCTTGGATGGACGGTCATTATCGCCATCGGGATTGTCGCCATCCTTCACATTCCCCGGCTCCTGTCCCACCCGAATGATGTGTGGGTGCCCTTCGCCCACTCCGGTTATGTAAACTTTCACTTGCTGTACTGGCCCCTGGCGATTTTGGCCATCGTGGCCACCTCCCACGCCGTGAATCTGGCCGATGGGCTCGATGGCCTGGCGGCAGGCACCGGGGCAGTAGCCTTCGGGACGTTCGGTGCCATTGCTCTGATGACGTCCGGCTACAAATTTACCGGCGAGTTCTGCTTCACGATGGTCGGGGCCTTGCTTGCATTCCTCTGGTTTAACATCTATCCGGCTCGTATTTTCATGGGAGATACCGGGGCGCTCGCTCTAGGCGCTACCTTGGCCACCGTGGCTCTCATGCTCAACCAACTGCTTATCCTGCCCGTCGTGGGATTCGTATTCGTCATCATGGTGGTCTCGGATGTGGCGCAGGTGGGATATTTCAAGTACACCAAGGGGCGCCGGCTGCTTCGCATGGCTCCCCTTCACCATCACCTCGAAGCCATCGGGTGGCACGAAAATCAGATCACGCAGCGATTCTGGATCGTCAGCATGCTGGCCGGTGTTGCCGGTCTGGCACTGGCATTTAGCTAGGTCACCATGGGAAGTCGTCGCATCTTGATCCTCGGTCTCGGCCGCGAGGGATTCGTTCTCGCTCGATACTTCGCTTCTCGCGGGGACAGCGTAACCGTGACCGACTCGACTTCGAGCGAGCAATTCGAGGAGACAGCGGCGCAATTGAACGGGCTGGGCGTTCGGCTGGCCCTGGGCGAGAACCGAGCCGATTTAGTCGCCGACACCGACCAGTTCTTCGTCAGCCCGGGTGTTCCGGAGAGCAATGAGGTGTACCGCGCGGCGTTAGCTCGAGGTCTGGAGATCGACAGCATGACGCGTCTGTTCTTCCGGCTCTGTCCCTGCCGCACGGTTGGAATCAGCGGCAGCAGCGGCAAGACCACGACAACCGGCTTGATCGGATCCATCCTGGATCAAGCGGGCTTCGACGTCAAAGTGGGAGGCAATATCGGCGAGCCGATGTTGAGACTTCTGCCGGACCTGCGCCCTTCGAGCATCGCTGTTCTCGAGCTCAGCAGCTTCCAGCTCTCCTTACTTCGTCAGAGCCCTCACGTCGCGGTGGTCACCAATATCAGCCCCAATCATCTCGACCGCCACGAGACGATGGATGCCTACCTCGAGGCCAAGAGCCATCTGGTCAAGCATCAGTCCGCCGGCGACACCGTCATAGTCAACAGCGAGGACCCCGCTGTCCTCGCCCTGGCGGGCATGTCGGCGGCGGGGCAGAGATCCTTCGGCGCAAACGCCCAGTGGGGCGCCACATCGAGACGAGCGCATCTGGGCTTGATCGAGGATGGTGAGTTCACGCCGGTGATCGATGCGGCCTCGGTGCCGCTTGCCGGGCAGCATAATCAACGTAACGTGCTCGCTGCGATCGCGACGGCCGCCGCACTGGGAGTGGAACCAGTAGCCATGCGTGAGGGGATACGGCGCTACCAACCGGCGCCGCATCGACTGGAAACGATTGCCATTCGTGACGGGGTCCGCTACGTCGACGATTCGATCGCCACCACGCCAGACCGAGCAGCAACGGCAATCGTGGCACAAGATCGCCGGCCGACGTTGCTCATTGCGGGCGGCCGAGACAAGCACCTATCCTGGGACGACTTTGCCCGGCTGGCGGTGGAGCGTCTTCGCGCCATCTACCTTCTGGGCGAGGCTGCGCCTTTGATAGCGGATGCGATCGAGACCGCCCATCAAGAGGTTCGCGGAACTCTGGACCGAGAGATGGTGCGACGAGTTGCATCGCTCGACGAGGCGGTCGAACTGGCGCGGCGAGATGCGCGACCGGGAGATGTGGTGCTTCTAGCGCCGGGATGCGCCAGTTACGACATGTTCACTAACTTTGAAGAGCGGGGGCATGCCTTCGCTCGAGCCGCGGAGCCGAGCTATGCCCTCTAGACGGACGGTCCTGGTGGCCAGGGGTGTTGACCACTGGTTGCTGCTCCCCTTAATCGCGCTCCTGTGCATCGGCCTTCTCATGGTGTATGGCGCCAGCATCCTCACCTCGTACACCGACTACGGGTCCCAGTACTACGTCCTCGAGCGAGAGGTTGTCTGGGTCGCGCTCGCCGGCCTCACCATTTTCGTTTGTTGCCGTGTCAGTTTTGAGCGCTGGCGCAAGGCCGCTCTTCCGCTCGCCACCCTCTCGTTCGCTCTCTTGATCCTCGTCCTTATCCCCCACTTCGGTCATATGTCGCATGGTGCTCGGCGCTGGTTCGATCTCCGCGGATTGGGCACGTTGCAACCCAGCGAGCTGGCCAAGCTCGGCCTTGTGCTCTATGGCGCTGCCTGGCTCAATTCGCGGGGCGACCGCCTACGGCAGCTCAAGACCGGATTGCTGCCTTTCGGCTTGATGGTCTGCTCCTTCGCCGCTCTCATCCTGAAGGAACCGGATCTCGGCACGGCCATCATCCTGGCGACCACTCTCTTTTCCATGTACTTCCTGGCGGGCGGCGGGATGAAGCACCTGGCAATTATCGGCGCACTCGGCCTGGGCGCGGGCTGGGTGATGATCATGCACTCCAGCTACCAGTACGCCCGCTTCATCGCGTTCCTGAATCCGTGGCACGACCCGACCGGTAACGGCTACCAGATACAGCAGGCCCTTCTGGCTCTCGGCTCGGGGGGCATTTTCGGCGACGGGATGGGCAACAGCGCTCAGAAACTCGCGTTCTTGCCGGCTCCGGACACGGACAGCATCCTCGCCTTCATAGGGGAGGAGTGGGGGCTGATCGGCACCGTCACCATCCTGTGCCTCTTCCTGGTGATCGCGTATCGCGGCATCCGCATAACCGTGAACGCTCCGGACGGCTTCTCCCGTCTGCTGGCCGGCGGCATAACCAGCTGGATCACGTTCCAGGCGCTCATGAACTTCGCGGTGATTACTTCGTCGATTCCGTTCACCGGCGTGCCACTGCCGTTCATCAGCTACGGTGGTAGCTCCATGATCATCGGCGCTGCCGCCATGGGAATCTTGCTCAACATCTCGCGCTATTCACGTGGAGAAGCCCATGCCCAACCCGACCTTGATAACGGGCGGGGGAACAGGCGGTCACGTCTACCCCGCGCTATCAGTCATCCCGCACCTGCTCGACCGGCCCAGCTCAGCACCAGAAACCGGTAAGGCCGGCCTCATCTATATAGGGAACTCGGCCGGCCTCGAGCAGTCTCTCGTCTCGCGTGACGGCATCCACGCTCACTTCTTCAGCATGGCGCCGCCCTATTCGGCCCGCGGTCTGGCCCTGCTCGCCCTCGCCACGGTGCGAACTCTCGGGCTTCTTCTCAGATCTCGTCCACGCGTCAGCTTCGCCACAGGCGGCTACGTGTCCGTCCCGGCGGTAATCGCTTCCTGGCTCCTCAGGGTTCCGGTGGTGATATTCCTGCCGGATGTGAAACCCGGAAGGGCGGTGAGAGCGCTACTTCCCTTCGCGCGCCGGATAGCCGTGAGTACCGACGCCGGACTGGCGCAGCTCGGCACTCGGAAGGGACGGCTAACAGGCTACCCACTGCGAGAAGCGTTCATTGATCTTGACAAGGGCAAAGCCCGCAGGAGGCTCAATCTTCCCCTCGACGCGAAAGTTGTCTGCGTCTTTGGGGGCAGCCAGGGAGCCCGAAACCTCAATCGCGCCCTGGCCGCGTGCCTGGCGACCTTGCTCGAACGCGCCTATGTCATCCACCTTGCCGGCGAGGCTCTCTTGCCCGAGGCTGAAGCCGCCTCGTCGGAGCTCTCATCCAAGCTCAGAAGTCACTACAGGCTGTACCCTTACCTGGCCGATGACGACATGGCGGCGGCACTCGCGGCGTCGGATCTGGCGGTCTGTCGAAGCGGCGCGTCGGTTCTGGGGGAGCTACCGATAACAGGCACCCCTGCGATCCTGGTGCCCTTGCCTGAGGGCCGCGTCCATCAGCGGGAAAACGCCGAATACCTGGCTTCGCGCGGGGCGGCCATCATCCTTCCGGATGCCGAGCTCGATCGCCTTTGCGAAGAAGTCGAGTCGCTCCTGGGGGACGATGCAAAGCTGTCGGAAATGGGATCGGCTTCGGCGGCACTCAGCAGGCCCTTTGCCGCTCGCGACCTGGCAGCCGTCATCGAAGAGGCGTGCTCGTGATAGACATCGGCCACCGAGTGCACTTCGTCGGCGTTGCCGGAATCGGCATGAGCGCCCTGGCGAGACTTCTGATCGCTCGTGGCCACGAGGTATCCGGGTCCGATCGATCTCCCGGGATCCAGGGCGAGCGGTTGGTGGCGGAAGGCGCCACGGTTTTCAGCGATCACGCCGCGGACAACGTACGGGATGCCGACGTGGTAGTGAGAAGTTCGGCGGTGCCCTCAGACAATCCAGAACTACAGGCGGCCCTATCCCGCGGCATACCAGTCATCCGAAGAGCCGAGCTTCTCGCCGAGATTGCCCACGCTGGGCGGTCGATCGCGATCGCGGGAACCCACGGTAAGACCACGACAAGCGCCCTCCTCTCCACCATCTTGCTGCGCGCCGGGCTGGACCCGACCGTCTTGATCGGCGGTATCAGTGCCGAGCTGGGGTCGAACTGCCGGGTAGGATCGGAACTGACCGTGGTGGAAGCAGACGAGTATGACGGGTCGTTTCTCCCGCTCCATCCGGCGATGGCCGCGATCACGAATGTCGATCCCGATCATCTGGACTACTATGGCTCGCCACAGCGGGTCCGCGCAGCGTTCGCTCAGTTCGCGACGCAGGTATCCGAGGTGCTGGTGGTGTGCGCCGATGATCTGGAGCTTCCGGAGCTCGCCGTCCTTTCTCCCGCGAAGCTCGTCACCTACGGGCTGGATAGAGGTGAGTATCGTGCCACCGACCTGGTCGAGGACGGAACCAGTACAAGATTCACCCTGCATGGGCCGCAAGGCAGCGAGACCTTCCTGACGCCGCTGGCGGGCGCCCACCACGTGCTCAACACGGTAGCGGCCATTTTGCTGGCCCGAACCCTCGACGTACCAAACGTGACCATTCGAGCCGCGGTGCGCGAGTATCAAGGCGTGGCTCGCCGGCTCGAGGTGAAGGGGCAACTGGACGGCATACTCGTGATCGACGACTATGCACATCATCCTACGGAGGTGCGAGCGGACCTGGGCGCCATCAAGCAGCGCTATGGCCGGCCGGTGAGAGTCTGCTTTCAACCGCACACGTACAGTCGAACCGCGGATTTCTTCGACGAGTTTACCGACGCGTTCTCGGCGGCCGACTGGGTGTACCTCATGGATATCTATGCGGCGCGGGAAACCGACACTCGTGGCGTGTCGGGACTCGCCCTGGCTACCGCCGTCGCGCTGAAGCATCCGAATGCGCGTTACACGGAGACCATGAACGAGTCACTCCGAGCGCTCAGAGAGGACTCGCAACCGGGTGATATCATCGTCACCATGGGTGCGGGAGACGTGTATCAAATAGCCGATCGCCTGCTGGCCTGAGCAGGACGATGAGCGAAATCCTCGAGGCACTGGTGGAAGCGGGGGCCGATTTGGTCCGCGCCGGCGAGCCCATGGCGCGGCACACGAGCTGGCGGATTGGAGGGCCGGCCGAGTACATCTGCCAGGTGCAGGACGAGGCGCAGCTTCGAAGGGCAATAGGGGTGGCAAAGAAGTTCGATCTTCCCTGGCTCGTGCTGGGCGGCGGCAACAACATCCTTGTTTCGGACGATGGGATCGCCGGACTGGTGATCCTCAATCGACTTCGGGGGATCTCAATCGAGGACGACGAGCTCAACTGCGGCGCGGGGGTGTTTTTCGCGCGCGCCGCGCTCTTCAGCGCTCGCCACGGCTACGCCGGCATGGAGTGGGGTATCGCCATTCCAGGGACGGTAGGGGGCGGCGTGGTCAACAACGCCGGGGCACACTGGGCCGAAGTGGCTAACGCGCTGCTCTCCGTCTCGATCCTGCAAATCGACGGCAGCGCCGAGACTCTCGAGCCGGCCGATCTGCAGTACCGGTACCGACAGAGCCTGCTCAAGCGTCCCTACGCCGCTCAGTCAAGTCTGGTCGTAACGTCATGCCGGTTTGCGCTGACGCCGGACACGCCTGAGGCGGCGCTCGGCCGGATCGAGGAGCTACGAGAGCACCGGCGGCGAACTCAGCCAATCAAGGAAGCCTCGGCAGGATCGACATTCAAAAACCCGAATGGAGGCCACGCCGGCCTGCTCATCGATCGCGCAGGCCTGAAGGGTTTCCGCCTGGGGCAAGCCCAGATTTCCCCGCTCCACGCCAATTTCATCCTCAACCTGGGGCAGGCACGCGCCGCCGACGTGCTGTCCTTGATGGAACTTGCCCAGAACCGAGTGCGAGAACAATTTGGCGTGGAGCTCGAGCCGGAGGTTCAACTCGTCGGACGCTGGAATCCGGCGCGCGTTGCCCAGGTGGTGACGGTGTGACGCGAACCGGCAAAGAACCGAGTGGACCGCCCCGCGCACTTCTGCCGGGAATCGTGCTACTGCTCTCACTGGCTGTTCTCGCCGCAATCGTGGGCGGGCTTTTCAAGGTCCGCGAGGTGCAGGTGATAGGCGCGAACCTGCCGCGAGCCCAGGTGGCCTCCGCGGCCGCTGTCTCGGGTCGCAACATCTTCAGCGTGCAGTCCGATCAGGTGGTTCGCCGTCTTGGCAGGCTGCATTCGGTTCAGGTTGTCCGCGTCGACACCTCGTTCCCCGGCCAGGTCACAATCGTCGCGCGGATGCGCAGGCCGGTGGCCGGCTGGCAAGAGGGCAAAAGCCTCTATTTAGTAGGGGCCGATGGGACGATAACGCAGCGAGTCCGAGCAACCACCCTGCCAATCGTGATCGCCCAGGGCGGCGCTAGACCAGATCCCGCCATGCTGCAAGCGGTACGCTACGCGACGCGGCGTCTCTCGACGGTTCCCAACAGCGGGTTATGCACCTATAGCTTCGCGCCGCGACAGGGCTTGACAATCGCGAGCCGAAAGGGCTGGAAGGCAAGCGTGGGCAGAGGATCGACGCGAGCCCTGTTCGAGCGCATTGCCACGCTCGTCGCGCTCCTCCGGCAAGACGTCGGTCAGTCTCGAAATCTGGTGTCGGTCGATTTGCGCACCAGCCCGCCCTACGCCCGCTTCAGTCCATAGCCCGCATGGTGGAGTATACTGGTGCCACTTTGGCACCCTGGCTCGGAGCCGCAGGCTGATGACTCGCGACAACGTAGTGGTGGCGCTCGATATCGGCACCACAAAAATTTGTACCCTTGTGGCCGAGGTCGATCGTGACCGGCAGGTCAGTGTGATCGGCGTGGGCACCGCGCCTTCGGCCGGCATGCGCAAGGGCGTGGTGGTGAACATCGACGAGGCGGCTCAGGCTATCGCCAAATCGGTGGAGCGTTGCGAGCGGATCTCCGGGTACAACATCCAATCCGCCTTCGTGGGCGTCACCGGCTCTCACATCAGCAGCATGAATCGTCGAGGCGTGGTGGCCATGTCACCGCACTCGACTGAAATTACGCCGCTCGATGTTGAGCGGGCCATGGATGCCGCGCGCGTCCAGGCGATATCCAGCGAACGCGAGATTTTGCACGTACTCGCGCGCGGGTACACGTTGGACGGTCAGGATGGCGTGCGAGATCCGGTAGGCATGGCCGGCCGGCGACTCGAGGCCGAGATGCACATCGTGACAGCCGGCACCACGGCTATTCAGAACGTGGTGCGGTGCGTTGCGCGGGCCGGGCTGCAGCTTGACGATCTCATCCTGCAGCCGCTCGCTTCCGGCGAGTCCATCCTCAGCCCAGGCGAAAAGGATATCGGCGTGGCCCTGGCCGATATTGGAGGCGGCACGACCGACATCGCGATCTTCTCGGAGGGCTCGGTCAGCTACACCGGCGTGGTAGGAGTTGCAGGCAGCCACGTCACCAACGATCTGGCTCTAGGGCTGAGAGCGCCGTTCCCCGTGGCCGAGCACGTCAAGATTCAGCACGGAAGCGCGTTGAGCGAGGAGATTGACCCGGACGACGCGGTGGAGATTGAAACGTTCGACGAAGAAGAGGGCGAAGTGGTGTCCCGGCGGCTGATAGCCGAGATCATGGAGTCCCGCATGCAGGAAATCCTCAGCTTGATCGATGCTGAAATCAAGCACGCCGGCTTTGAAGGCCGTCTACCAGCCGGAGTCGTCTTGGTGGGCGGGACGGCCGAAATGCGCCATCTCAAGCTTCTGGGACGGAGCGTGCTGAGCCTGCCCGTGCGAATTGGAATGCCGGCCGGTGCGATAGGGCTCACGGATAGCATCATGAGACCGGCATTTGCAACAACTATTGGACTTTTACTCTGGGCAGCGTATCATACGGAAGACGTAACCGTACCATCCTCTCTGCCGCAGTGGAAGGGAGTGGGACGGCTCAAGGGTTTATTCCGCGAGTTTCTTGCGTAACATTGGGGCGGCAGACAGAACACGAGGAGCAGGACTTGGACAATATGCGACCGTTCCGGGACCCGGAGAGGAAAGGTAGGCACAGTATGGGAGGTCCGGATAACTTGCCGGAGGCGATGATCAAGGTGGTAGGCGTTGGCGGGGGCGGAATGAACGCCGTCAATCGCATGATCCACGGCCAGGTACAGGGCGTAGACTTCGTGACAGTGAATACCGACAGCCAGGCGCTTCAAGGATCGGAGGCTCCGGTTCGAATCCAGATTGGAGAGAAGCTTACCCGAGGCCTGGGCGCCGGCGGAAATCCGCAGATCGGCCAGAAAGCGGCCGAGGAGAGTAGCGAAGAGCTGTACGAAGCGATGCGCGGCGCCGACATGGTATTCATTACGGCGGGCATGGGCGGTGGCACCGGGACCGGCGCTGCTCCCATCGTCGCGCAGATCGCGCAAGATATCGGCGCTCTCACCGTTGGAGTGGTGACCAAGCCGTTCGCGTTCGAGGGCGCACGGCGACGAACTGCAGCGGAGGACGGCGTCGCCAACCTCAAGGACCGGGTCGACGCGCTCATCACCATTCCCAACGACCGGCTCATCACGATCGCGGATCAGAAAATGTCGATGACCGACGCCTTCGACATGGCGGACGAGGTTCTCCACCAGGGTATCGAGGGCATCTCGGACACCATCACCAAGCCCGGCATGATCAATCTGGACTTCGCGGACGTAAAGGCAGTGATGTCTCACGCCGGTTCGGCGCTTATGGCGATCGGGCGCGCCGCCGGTGAGAATCGGGCGGAGCAGGCTGCGCAGGCGGCGATCTCCAGTCCTCTGCTCGAGGTTTCCATCTCCGGGGCCAAGGGAGTGCTCTTCAACATCGCCGGCAGCGAGTACACCCTCCACGAGGTCAACCAGGCCGCCAGCGTCATCCAGGAAGCCGCCGATCCAGACGCCAATATCATCTTTGGCGCCGTCATCGACGAGCGGCTGCAGGACGAAATCCAGATCACCGTCATTGCCACCGGTTTCGAGGGACGGGCGCACACCGTGCAGCGAGGTCTGCGCACTTCGCGCGAGCGAGAATCGCGCCCGCTGGACCAGACGGCCGAGCGAAAGCTCGTCGAGCCGTCTCATGAGCCTCAGCCACGGACCGAGCCTGCCTCGTACAAGCGCTACTCGGAGGATCAAGGGGATGACGACTACGACATCCCCGCGTTTATTCGCAGACGATAGCACTCGCGATTGCATGATTTTCGAGGGCGGGCACGGCAGTGTCCGCCCATCGGGCCCCTTCGAGCGGATGGTGGGCGACGGCATTAAGTACGACGAGGGCACCGGGCTGTTCGCAGTGGCGAACCGCTCCCGTTCATTAAGACGATATTCTTCGCTTCTCTCATGTACTTCTACGACGAACTTGCCAAGTACGGCCCTCCGGCACTCGCGCCGCCTGTCGACACGTGCCCCCCGGAGCCGTAGCCTTCGCTTATCTTTTGGGCAAAGGCAGTGGAGGAGCAGCTGTCTCTTCCTGAGTATGGGGTCGCCGACCCGCGCTTCTGCGAGGCCGTTCATCGGGGGACTTGGTACCCGCGAGGCCCGTCGTCGCCTCAGAGAGGAGCAGCACATGCGACCTTCCCCGGCCACGACGCCCCCCGACCCTCGTGTCCGGGGGCAATGCTCGTGAGACTTGGGGGCGGGGACGATCGCGGAGACTGGCCAACGGACCCCGCGGGTCGACGCCGGCCGGGTCGGCCTCTCTCTCCGGGCCGCCGAGCGGTACATTGCGGAAGAAGAGGCACCGGGAGAATTTCCTTCTAGGGATCCCTGGGAAGGGCCGGCTCCGCATCACCAGTTCGCAAAGGCGCGTGCCGGGCGGACTGCCAGCAATTCTCGCCGATGTAGACTGGGTCGCGGCGGGAAGTAGCGCTGCGTCGGGGGTTACATATGCTGTTCAAGAAGGAAGTAGACGCTCCAGTTCGTAAGGATGCGGTGCTGGATGCGCTGCGGCAGATCATAGATCCGGATCTGCACCGGGATATCGTGTCGCTTGGCATGATCAAGCAACTCGAGATCAACCCGGGCGCTGAAGGGTCTGAGGTTGCGTTCACCTTCGAGCTCACCACTCCGGCCTGCCCAGTGCGAGATCGTTTCAAATCGCAGGCGGAGGAAGCCGTGTCGGCCGTACCCGGCGTCTCCGGGGTAACGGTCACCATGACCTCGAACGTGCGCCAGAGCGCGCCGGGCGGGGCACGTCAGGCGGGCGTGCAGCTACCGAACGTTAAGAACATCATCGCCGTGGCGAGTGGCAAAGGCGGGGTGGGTAAATCTACCGTGGCCGCCAATCTGGCCGCGGCGCTCGTGAACACGGGCGCGCAGGTGGGCTTGCTGGACGCGGATGTATACGGACCCTCCGTGCCGGAGCTCATGGGGGTTCATCAGGGAACGCGGGCTGAAAACAAGGTATTGATCCCCAATGAGGCGTTTGGCGTGAAGCTGATGTCGCTCGGCTTTCTGATCGATCCGGACAAGCCGGTTATCTGGCGCGGACCGATGGTCGGACAGGCGGTCAAGCAGATGCTCGGCGATGTGCGCTGGGGAGACCTCGATTACCTCATCGTGGATCTTCCGCCGGGAACGGGAGACGCGCAGTTGACCCTGATTCAGTCCATCCCACTGGCCGGGGTAGTGATTGTGACGACGCCGCAAGATGTCGCGCTGGGAATCGCGACCAAGGCGCTCACCATGTTCCGCAGCTTGCACGTGCCGATACTCGGAATCGTGGAAAACATGAGCTACTTCGAGTGCCCTGATTGCGGCCACCGCAGCGATGTTTTCAGCCACGGCGGAGGGCAGGAAGCTGCCACCGCGCTAAACGTACCGTTTCTGGGAGAGATTCCGCTTGACCAGGGCATTCGGCAAAGCGGAGACGACGGCCGGCCGGTCACGGCCGCCGAGCCCGGCTCGGTACGAGCCAGACCGTTCGAGCACCTCGCGGCACGGACGGCCCAGCAGGTGAGTATCCGTTCCAGTCAGGCGATTCCCCTCCTGGTTCGCTAGTTGCTCCCGGTCGGCATCGACGACATTCGCGCCGCCCGGCAGCGCGTCAGCGCAGTCGCAGTAGAGACGCCCCTTCTTCCCTGGCGTGTCGACTTTCCGGGAAATAATCTAGTGTGGCTCAAAGCCGAATGCCTGCAACCCACTGGCTCATTCAAGATCAGGGGCGCGCGAAACGCAATCGCCAGTCTGAGTCAGGATGAGCGACAGCGAGGGGTGATTACTTACTCGTCCGGCAATCACGGCCAGGCTGTCGCGTTTGCCGCGCGCGTGGCCGGCATCAACGCCGTGGTGGTCATGCCGGGGGATGCCGTTTCGTTCAAGGTCGAAGCAACCAAGCGATGGGGAGCGGCAGTGGCCTTTGCGGGCAACCGGTCGCAAGATCGTCAAGAGATGGCCCTGGACCTTGCCCAGAAGCATGGCTACACGGTGATCCCACCATTCGACGATCGTCGCATCATAGCCGGGCAGGGGACGGCCGGTCTCGAGATCGCGGAGCAGCTGCCGGACGTGGAAGCAGTGCTGGTGCCGGTGGGCGGCGGCGGCTTGCTATCCGGAGTAGCAACCGCGATCAAGAGCCTGAAACCGGACGTGCGGATCATCGGTGTTGAGCCGGAAGGCGCAGCCGATGTGCGCGACTCGCTGGCGGCCGGCGAGCCGACTCGCTGGGAAATCATCGATACGGTCGCCGACGGACTCCGCACCAGCCAGGTGGGCGATCTGAACTTCGAGGCTATTCGCGAGCTCGTGGACCTCGTCGTAACGGTGACCGATGCCGAGATTCTGGAGACAGTCGGGCTGCTTGCCAAAGAGGCAAAGTTGATCGCCGAACCATCTGGAGCGGTCGCTCCCGCCGCCGCTCTCTTCGGTCGAACAGGGCTGAGCGATGCGCGGCTGGCGGCCATTGTGAGCGGGGGTAACATCGACCCGGCCCAATTGGCCGCATGCGTACAAACAGGGGTGACCAGCGCCTCCTGAGGGAGGGCGACCTATCCGAGACATCTCCGCGATCCTCCTGACGGGCGGACAAAGCAGGAGAATGGGGCGTGACAAGGCGCTCCTTCCGGCGGAAGGCAAGCCCCTGATGGAGCATGTCGCATCGATCGTGGCGCCATTGGTGCGTGAGCTTCTGGTGGTTGGGCACCCGCGGGCGGGCGTCACGATACCTGGAGCGCTGTTCATCCCGGACGACATGCCGGACCATGGACCGCTCGGCGGTATGATCACCGGCCTTCGACACACAGCGACGTCTCACGCCTTCGTGCTGGCCGTCGATTACCCGTTTCTCAATGTCCGCCTTCTCGGAATGTTGTCGGACCTGATAGGACAGCACGACGCCGTGATCCCTCGCAACGGTGAAGGAAGCCACCCCTTGCAAGCCTTCTACGCCCGGGCGTGCCTGCCGAAGTTGGAACGGTCGCTTGGCACCGGAGACTTGCGCGTGCACCACGCTGTCGCTGCATTGGACACGCGGTGGCTGGGGGAAGAGGATATCGAGGCGGTCGACCGCGACCTGCGCACGCTCGCGAATCTCAATACGCCCGAGCAATGGGCAGCGTGCGGACTCGGTGGCCCGTAATGGTATGGTCCTTGCCCCAACGGAGCCAGCATCGGAGGTACACGTGGGCGGTTCTTTCCAAATAGCCAACATTAGCGGCTTCAAGATCCTCATCAACTGGACCTGGATCCTGATCATCGCGTTCATCACGTTTGTGGTCGGTCAGGATTTTCAGCACCTATATCCGAACTGGTCGACCTCCACCTATTACATCGATGGATTCATCTCCGGCCTGTTGCTCTTCGTCACGGTGCTTCTCCACGAGCTGGGGCACTCATTCACTGCGCGCGCTCGTAACTTACCGGTGAACTCGATCACCCTCTACTTCTTCGGCGGTGTTTCGAATCTGACGGAAGAGCCGAAAAGCCCTCAAACCGAGCTGCTGGTAGCAATCGCGGGGCCGATCGTCAGCCTCATCCTGGCGCTAATTTTCTACATCATCTATCTGCTGACGGTGCCGGTCTGGCCCTCACAGGTGACGGCGGTGATCGGCTATCTGGCGCTCATCAATGTGAGCCTTGCGGTTTTCAACCTGATTCCGGCCTTTCCGCTGGACGGTGGCCGCGTGTTTCGATCGATCGTCTGGTGGGTTACCGGCAACAAGATCAGATCGACCCGCGTTGCCGACGGTGTCACGCATGTGTTCGGCTGGCTGTTCATCATCGCCGGCCTTGCCGAGGTCTTTCTGACCGGATCGATCATCTCGGGGGTCTACCTGGCATTTATCGGTTGGTTCCTGATGAACGCCGCCAGCCAGACCTACAAGCAGACTCTCCTGCATCACACGCTGCGTGGGGTTGACGTACAAGACGCGCTCAGCCAGCCAC
>JBOGSL010000206.1:0-11136 GCA_050695395.1 Chloroflexota bacterium
TGTCGTCCAGCACGATCGTCTCAAAGTCGAGCAGGGCGGCGAGATGAATCAGCGGCACGGCGATGTGGCCGGCGCCGGCGACGATAATCCGGGGAGGACGGCCTATCACCTCGAAGAACACGTCCAAGTCTCCGGCGCCGCGTTTGACCTTTCGGGCCCCGTCCCGCTGCAGTTCGTACGAATGCAGCTCAGAGCGATTGCGGGTCAGCTGATCGAGCGCATCTGCCAGCAGGATTGCGTCGACCTTTGGCCCGATGCCACCGGTCGCCGTACCATCCGCTTCTACCAGCATGCGGGCCCCGGGCTCGGCCGGAGCGCCTGTTCGGTCTGCCACCAGGGTGACGATCGCGGCCGCCTGCTTGTTCTGCTGCAGTTGTCTGGCGCGTTGAAGAATGCTCCCTAAAGTGTCCGCCGTCATGGTTACCCGAGTATAGAGAAGGGCTGAAGTGCGCATGTTCTTTGACGAGCCATGAGTTTGCCCCTATAGTTAGGCCAGCCAAGTCCATCTGAACTCGAACTGCCCAATTTCCCCGAGGAGGAGTTGCATGGATCTCGTGCGTTCACCCTGGGCAATTCTGCCCGTGTGTCTGGTCACCGGAGCAATGGTACTTTCCGGATGCGGGTCAACTCCCGCGGCGAAGAAGTCCGGTTCGCACTCTCAGGAGGCGTCCTCCAACTTCAACTTGGTCACGAAGAATGTTCTGACGGTGTGCTCGGACATCAGCTATCCGCCCATGGAGTTCTATCCTCCCAACAATCCGGGTGCTGCCGAGGGAGCAGATGTTGACCTGGCCGCTGCGCTGGCCAAGGAGATGAACCTCAAGAGCTCGACGATGAAGGAGACGGCCTTCGGTTCGATCATTCCTGCCCTGCAGGCCGGTCGCTGCGACATCATCATGTCCAGCATGAACGACACTCCGCTTCGGGCCAAGAAGGTGGCCTTTGTCGACTATATGACCGCTTCGGAAGGCATCCTAGTGAACAAGGGTAGTTCCATCCACGCCAACAATTACTCGGCCCTCTGTGGAAAGAGCGTCGCGGTGGAGAATGGGACCACGGAGCTCGCCGGACTGGACCAGGCGAACAAGAGCTGTTCCACCAAGATCGATATTCACGGCTATCCCGCTGACACCGACGCGTTCCAGGCGTTCGCCGCTGGCCACACCCAGGCCTACACGACCGATCTTCCCGTGGTGTCGAACTACTTGAAGAAATACCCGAGCAAGTACCAGAAGGCAGGAACGGCCATCAGCGCCGGGCAAAACTACGGCATCGCCGTCAGTAAGAGCAACTCGACACTGAAGAAGGCCCTCACGAGCGCGCTGCACAAGCTCATGTCTAACGGCCAGTACAAGAAGATCCTGGATAAATGGGGCGTCGGCGACGCCTCGCTGAAATCGTAGACCGGATCAGGACACGTCGCGACCGCGGTCGCGACGTGTCTTTCTTTTCTGAGAGCGGCCCGTGAGCTTCGATCCCTCCATTTTCTGGCGTTTCCTTTTCTACGGACCGATCGTTCACGGCGCCGAACTTACCGTTGTTCTGGCAATAGCTTCTCAGGCTCTCGGCATCGTGATCGGGCTGTTTCTGGCCCTGTCGCGTCTTTCCCGAGGCCGGCTTCCCATATTCCGAGGGCTGGCCGGTCTCTACATCTGGTTCTTTCGCGGCACGCCGCTGCTCGTGCAGATCATCTTCATCTACGACGGCTTGCCACAGATCACCCATCACGCCGTGGTGTTGGACGCCGTTCCCTCCGCGTTGATCGCCCTCTCTCTCAACGAAGGTGCCTATATGGCGGAGATCATCCGAGCGGGAATCCAGGCGGTGGCGAGCGGTCAAATGGAGGCGGCCAAAGCGCTCGGCATGACCTATCCCAAGGCGATGCGCCGGATCATCATTCCGCAGGCCGTCCGATTCATCATTCCGCCTACCGCGAACGAGCTGATCAGCATGCTCAAAAACACCTCGCTGGCCGTCGTCATCGCCGCCCCAGAGCTGCTCTATAACGTCCAGGAGGTCTACGACGCTAATTTCGACTACTTTGAGCTGCTCACCGTGGCCTCGGTCTGGTACCTGGCAATGACGACGGTGGCGACGTACATCCAGGCCAAACTCGAACGCCGGCTCGAGTACACCCCAAGGACGCGACTATTCTGGAATACGCTCCTGGGTCGTCGCGGTTTCGGCTCGATCGGACAATCGGGGGTGCCTAGATGACAGATCTGGGCGAGCGGCGACCGATGGTCGACGTGCGGGACCTGCACAAGAGGTTCGGTCAGCTCGAGGTGCTGCGAGGTGTGAGCTTCTCGGTCATGCCGGGTCAGACCACGGTCATCATCGGTCCCAGCGGCTCCGGCAAGAGCACCTTGCTCCGCACCATCAACCATCTCGAGACCATCAACGGCGGGCGCATCTACGTGGATGGCGAGCTTATGGGATACCGAGAGGTTCACGGCGGGCTGAAGCAGCTTCCGGAACGAGCGGTGGCGAAGCAGCGCCAGGAGGTCGGCATGGTGTTCCAGCACTTCAATCTCTTTCCTCACAAGACAGCGCTCCAGAACGTCATGGAGGCGCCAGTGCAGGTGAAGGGGGTGAGTAAGCGCGAGGCTCAGAAGCACGGTCAGGAGCTACTGGGCAAGGTTGGATTGAGCGACAAGCTCACCAGTTATCCCCAACAGCTTTCGGGCGGCCAGCAGCAGCGCGTGGCCATAGCACGAGCGTTGGCGATGGAGCCGAAGGTGATGATGTTCGACGAGGCGACGTCGGCGCTGGATCCGGAGCTCGTTGGAGAGGTGCTGAGCGTGATGACACAGCTCGCGCACGAAGGTATGACCATGCTGGTGGTAACGCATGAGATGGGCTTTGCCCGCGAGGCCGCCGACGATGTTCTCTTCATGGATCAGGGATTGATCGTCGAGGAAGGCAAGCCGGAGGATATCTTCGACCATCCCCAGAATGGGCGAACCCAGGGCTTTCTTCGCGCCATCCTGGCGCCCGGGGGTTCACGCGAACCTCTTGCGTCCGCGGCTCCGGATGCATCGCTATCATGAGGAATGAAGGTCCGTGTCCTGCTGTTCGCCGCCTACCGAGAGGCAGCCGGCGTATCAAGTCTGGAAGTGGAGCTTTCCGATGAGGCGACCGCCTCCGATCTGTTCGACCTACTCGAAGCGTCCTATTCCGGCCTGCGAGTACTGCGGCCCTATACGAGCTTCGCGGTGAATCGCGAAGTCGTCGACGGTCGTCTGCGTTTGAAACCGGGCGACGAAGTGGCCTTCCTTCAACCGGTCAGCGGCGGATGAGATGATCGAACTTCGCCACGACGAGCTATCCCTGGAGGAATGTGTGGCCGCAGTGCGCCGGCCGGACAGCGGCGGACTCGCAACGTTCATCGGAATGGTGCGCGACTTTTCGGAAGGGCGGAGTGTCACGCGGCTCGACTACGAGGCGTACGAGCCCATGGCTCTCGCGAAGTTGGAGCAGGTTGCGGTCGAGGCGGAAGAGCGCTGGCCGGTGCTCGCGATCGCCATCCAGCATCGCCTGGGCAGACTACAGATCGGAGACGATGCGGTGATCGTGGCGGTATCATGTCCCCACCGGGCTGAAGCCTTCGAGGCCTGTCGCTACGTGATCGACCGTCTGAAAGAGGTAGTTCCAATCTGGAAGAAGGAATTTGGCCAGGGAGGCGAAGTATGGGTTGGCGGCCCTACCGCTCTTCCGGCCGGCGACCGCCCCGCTCCCTCGCCAGATTGATCGCATCACGAATCACCGTCAGGGCTGTCGGAAGCGCGCCGCTATCCTGAACTGATAGCGCGACTTCGCCAAGCGGGTCGGTGGCCAGCACCATTCCCACCGAGAGGCCGCCCAGTCTTCCCAGCGGGTCACCGTACGCTCGCGCTTCCGTCCGAACCCACGCCTCCAGGTTGCCGTCTCGATAGCTTGCACCGGCAACCAACTTCACAGACCGCCTGTCCTTGGCAGCCTCAAGCAGCATCTGAGCGGTCACGTCTCGAATGCCGATTCGCTGTACCTGCTCCATCGTGATGTCCAGCCCCCAGAAGACGTGGCAAAGGATCACAACTTTAGCCGAAGCGTCCCATCCGTCCACGTCGAGCGTGGGATCCGTCTCGGCGACTCCGGCTTCCTGCGCCCGACGAACGCCTTGCTCGTAGCTCGCGCCCTCCGACATCGCTTCCAGGATCACGTTGGCGGTGGCGTTGACCACACCCTCGAACGCATGAATCTGCGTACCTACCAGGGCGCGATCGGCCAGTTCGAGCACCGGCAGCGGCGCCCCGATCGTTCCTGCCAGCTTGAAGCGAGCGCGGTGTTCTCGGGCCAGAGCTTCGACTTCGGAAAAGTGCAGCACCAGCGCGCCTTTGCTGGCGAACACCACATCCATCCCACGTACAAATGCTTCACGTGCATACCTCCAGCCGGGCTCCGCATCGACGAAGTTTGTGCTTGCCGCCTCGACCAGCACGTCCGCCTTCGCCGCGTCGAGAAAGGCGTCTCGCGCCAGGCCGGGTTGTCCTTGCAATCCCGCGGCGACGGTTGCGTGTTCCCGCTTCGTCTGGAGCAGCACCTCCGGCGCCAATCCCTCCGGATTCACCGCGCCTCCGCCCCGATCCGCCACGCCCGTGAGGATCAGCCGGACCCCGTAGCGACGCCGGTACTCGTCGCCGTGGAGCGAGAGAAGAGTGGCCACCCCCTGCCCCACGTTGCCGAACCCGGTCAGAGCTATTTTGACGTCAGTCATACTTCTCTCGCGTTGGCAGCGTCGCGGTGTTAGTGTACCGGAACGTACCGAAAGGCGACAGGGTGCTCGTGTCTGATCCGGACCGCGCCGGCCGTGGCTTTCACGGCATTTGCGGCGAATGCGCGCGCGCCATGGTCGAGGCGGCGCAGCCTGGCGGCGTCGCCGCTGCGCTCGAGCAGCGGGTCGCGCCTGGTCAGGCGGGCGACCGCTCGGAGGGATCGCGCCTCATCTCGCATCGCGACGAGAGCTTTCATTTCTGCGGCGAGGTAGGAGCGGGCGGGACCGCGTTCCTTGACCTCGACTCGGCGAAGCCTCTTCATGACTTTGTCAGAATGTTCGCCAAGTTTCTCTGAATCCCTTGCGAGACGCACCGCTTGTCGTCGTGCCTCGTTTACCGCGTCATGACGGAGCATATTGTTGAGCCTGGCCGAGTCTCCGGCAACATGCGCCGAGAGGGCGGTGACTTCGTGGAGAGACGCCTTCATCCCCTGGTACGATTGCAGCGGGCTTGTCGCTGGCTTCCCGCAGCCGGCCAGTAAGAGGCACAGCACAGCGGCAAGGACCGGTCTCAAACCGGCTGAACCTCGATCGCCTCTCCCACATCGATACCCAGTTTCGTCGCCGCGCTCCCGCCACCCAGCGCAACCTCCAGCAGGCCGGCGCTACCGATCAACGCGACGATTTCATCAACGGCGTAGTTGGTGGAAATGGTCTCGATAGTCCTCCGGGCAATCGTCGTTCTTGCGTTCGGCGGCACGAGACCGGCCGGAACGTTGGAGACGGCGTTGCCGAAGTGGTCGACGTGAATGATCTCTCCCCGGACCGTCCCTGCGACCGCCTTCGGTTTCGGAAAGGGTAGCGTCACCAATTGCTCGAGCTCAGGCCCGAGCTCATCAAGATCGACCCCGTTCGCCAGATGGGCCGTCGCGGGCGCAAAGATGTCGCGACCGTGGAACGTGTTGCTGATCTGCGGCAACCGAAAGTGAGGATTCGCCAGCTCGACCGCCCTGGCGCCACGGCCCGGCTCAACCCCTTGGTCTGCCAGCACCAGACCAAAGATGCCGTTGTCCGGTCCTACAAACGTCCCATGCGGCGTCTCGACGGCGACGGGCAGCCGCGACGTGCCCACACCGGGATCAACCACTACGAGGTGAATGGTGCCGCGCGGGTAGAAGCGATACGCCGAGCGAAGCAGCAAGGCGCCTTCCGTGATGTTCTGTGGAGCAATCTCGTGCGAGAGATCGATCAGCCTCGCACCCGGAGCGATGCCCAAGACAACGCCCTTCATCACACCGACGTATGCGTCGCGCAGACCGAAGTCGGTGGTGAGGGTGACGATCGGGGCTTCGGGCAAGGCTATCTAGATGCTCACGCCGATGCGCTGGGCCATCAAACGACTCACGTAACCCCTCCCAGGACACGGCTCAAGATCGGAACCAACGGGCCCGCCAACTCTTACCCTATAGAAGATCAACCAGAGTGTCAACCATCGTGTCGCCTGCTACACTTGCAACTGCGTCAACCTTGCCCTGGAGATGCGCCGCATGCTGCAAGGGACCCTGGTGGATTTACGCGCGGTCGAGCCGTCCGATTACCAGCTCCTCTGGCGCTGGCTCAACGACCCGGCAGTGACGGTGTTCTGGGGCGTGCCTGGCAACACGGTCTCGCTGCCGGAGGTCGCCCGGCGGGAAGAGGAGCAGGCGGGCCGAAGCAACTCGCGTAAGTACATCATCCAGACCAAAAACGCGACTCCGATCGGGCAGATCGACTACTACGATCTCGACTGGCAAGCCCGTAGCGCCTGGACCTCGATCATGATCGGCGACCCCGAGTACTGGGGCGGTGGTTTCGGCACCGATGCGATGCGCACGCTAGTCGGCTATCTCTTCCACCAGCTCGATCTGCATCGTGTCTCTCTCACCGTGCATGCCAGCAACACTCGGGCTCAGCGCTCGTACGAGAAAAGCGGCTTCGTCAAAGAGGGGACGCTCCGCCAGTGGCAATTCTTCGACGATCACTGGGTGGACGGCATTTTGATGGCCGTCTTGCGGGACGACTTCGACCGGGCGGCTACCTCAGCCAGATCGGAGCCGAGCGCGGATCAAGATTCGTAACCGGGCTGAGAATCTGCGACCGGCCGCCGGTTATTCCGGCAAGCTCCAGCACAAAGCCGTCTCCATCCGCGCGCACATACGATATCTGCCGCCCTCGGGGCACAAACGACGGCTGCGCCACCTGTCCCTGGGCAATGACCGTGGGTGTTTGCAAGGTCGGCACTCCATGGCTGCTCACGAAGCGAGCAACCACGACCTGATCCTGTCCATCGCTCGCTTGACGAATGAAGGCGAGTCGGTCTCCGGCTGGGTCCCATGTCGGATCGAGGATACGCCCGCCTACCGGCGTGAGGGCAGTCTCCGAGCCCGTTGCCTCGTTTCTGACGTACAGCTGGGAGTATGGAATCTTGCTGCTGGCGTAAAAGGTCCAGCGCACGAAAGCAATCAGGTTGCCACGAGGCTCCCAGGTGGCGTTGATGTCGCCGCCGCCCCCTGATACACCCAGCGTGAGCTGCGTGAGCGTCCCGCCCTGAGAGCGCTGCCAGAGGGCGAGATCCGTCGCCCTGATATCGGCCGGCGGAAACTGCAGCTTGGCTCGATCGCTCGAGTACACCAGCGTGGAGCCGTCATTCGACCACGCCGGCCAGGCAGCCCAAAGATTGTTCCGCACGTCCGGGACGGCGACTCCCAGAGGATTGTCGTCCTTTGTGACCTGGGTCTCGTGACGCGAATGCAGGTTGAGCACCTCGATATCGGACACGTTCGGGCTGAAGTTTACCCACGCGAGCCGCTTTCCGCCCGGCGCCAGGCTGGGCATCTCCGCGTATTGGTCAGCGCCCACAGACGTCAACTGCCGGGAATGGCCGTGCCGGTCCATCAGAACAAGGTTGCCGTCGCGGGCGTAGATGAGC
This sequence comes from Chloroflexota bacterium, assembly GCA_050695395.1. Lineage (GTDB taxonomy): Bacteria > Chloroflexota > UBA5177 > UBA5177 > UBA5177 > JBOGSL01. Next base: position 7,722 of record JBOGSL010000206.1, read on the forward strand.
GGGTCCGGGAGAGTGGACCGACGGGGCGCGGCGAGAGCGCTCTTAGGTGGCGTTGCAGTGGGCGTGGGCGTCGCGGTAGGCGCGACTGTGGGCGATGGGGTGACAGACGGACTCGGGGTGGCGCTCCCGGATGTCTTCGGCGGGGGTGACGGCGGTGACACTTGGCGCCCGGGCGAAAGGGCGGGTAGCGGCGCGAACATGGCGTGCACCGCGGGGGTGATCTGCCTCCAGTTCGGCCAGAGGATGCTCTGACCGTTGCCAGTAGTTCCATAGTGGCAGTAGGTAGGCGCCTGGAGTACCAGCTGCTGAATATCGCTTCGATTAATACGATGAGACAGCCTATACAACTGGTAGATCTGGAACGGTGTGAGCTCGGTCCGGAAGTTACCGGCCAGATCGGACTCCAGCTGAGGCAAGTTGCTGAGAACATTCATCACGTTGGCCTTCTGCTGTAAGGCCAGGAGCACCTGCTGTTGGCGGTGAGACCGACCAAAATCGCCAATCAGGTCACCGTGCCGGGATCGAACATACTCCAGCGCCTGCGAACCGGTTAAATGCTGCCAGCCGGGCGGAATAAAGAGCCTCTGGTACCCATAAGGATCGCTGGAGCTGAGGTCGTTCGGGTAGCTGTCATCAAGGATGGGGTAGGCGGCGTCAACGCTGACTCCGCGGAACGTGTCCACTACCTTGATGAACCCCTCGAGTCCGACCCAGGCGTAGTAGTCGATGGGGATCCCGAACCGCTGCTCGATGGTGTCGCGAGCGAGCTGCACGTTGGCCAGCGTGCTGGTTCCGTAGTGGCAGGCCAGGTCGATCTTGCCCATGCCGTGACCGGGGATATGAAGGTAGAAGTCTCTCGGAATCGACAGCATCTCCACCTTGTTGTCGCGCAGATCTAAGGAGACGACAATCATGCTCTGGCACAGCGGGTGAGCTTCTTGTTTCTTCCGGTCGTTGTCACTTCCCAGAACCAGGAAGTTGATGCGTTGATTTCCGTTGAAGGGTGCCGGCGTGATGGTCGGCTCATCCGTGGCGCGCGGAACAACAACCCCGGTGATCGAGTTCAGGCCGGCGTACAGCGTGTAAACACGCCAACCAAGCGCGCCGAACAACGCCAGGACGATGACCAGTACAGAGAGCAGGGCAGTACGGAGGCGGAAATGGATCAAAATATGTCAGCGACTCGGGCGGCGGACCGCCAGCCGGTCTCGAACGAAAACTCGCGCCATTCTAGCCGCGCACCCATATACGTGGGGAAACCCGGCTCGCGACTCTGTCCCAGAGCCGGAACGTAGCTCTGGCCCCCCGCGCCGGAACGTGGCACTGGCCGCGTACCGCAACGTAGCTCGGGGCTCTGTCCCGGGCTACGTTTTGCGGCACGGTGACGGGTCGCCGCAGGTTACCGCTGGCCGCTAGCGCCCGCAGACCCGACTCCATTGTTGTCCGCGTCACTCAGGAGGTCCAGCAGGGCTTGATGAAGCTCCGGTGTCCCGGCTGCCGCGATGCTCTCGACCTCGGCGCTATACCGATCTCCGTTCATAGCGGTCACTACCCCGCCGGCCGCTTGCACGATTGCAACGGCCGCCCCATAGTCCCACGGGTGAGCATAGCGATGAAGCATGGCATCCATACGTCCTGCGGCGATGTAGGCCAGCGTGAGGGCGGCCGCGCCAAGATTCCGGGTACGCAGCACGCAGGGGGCAATCGCATTGAGATCGCGAAGTCCCGCGTGCAAGGTATCGTCATGGAAATCAACCGTGGCCTGTACCAGCGCCTGATTGAGCGCAGTGACGTGGCTGCCGGTGAGAGCCTGGTCGTTGCACCACGCGCCAAGACCCGTCGCACCGCTGAACATCTCGCGTCGGACGGGATCGAGCACGACTCCGAGCACTGGCTCGCCCTCCTCAAACAGCGAAACCGTGACGCACCACACTGGGAGGCCCCGCGAGAAATTGAGAGTGCCGTCCAGAGGATCGATATACCAGCAGCGCTCTCCTCGGGCCGTGCTCCGCGCTCCCTCTTCCGCCACGATTCCGTCCTGGGGAAAGGCCGCCCTGAGCGCATCGGCGATGAACCGCTCGCTTTCCAGGTCCGCCGCAGTCACCACATCCATCGTTCCCTTGGCGTGCACCGGCACCTCTCCGGTCTCGAAGTACGCCAGGACCATCTGCCCCGCCTCACGAACGATTTCAGCCACCGTGTCCAGTTCTTGGCGTCGATTCAACGATTCAGACCTTTCTTTCGCCGCGCCCGAACGATGGGCGCCGTCAAGGCTCATGTATACTTTGATTGATTCGCCCGGCGCGTTCCAACGAGCTCCAGGAGGTCCTTGCGATGAACCTACGTGCGAAGCTCCCCGATCGAGCGCCGGCAATGGCGGATCTTACCTTCGGGCCGCTCACGGGCCGCCCAGTCCTTGCCTACTACTACGTTACGTACAAGTGCAACGCCCGGTGTGTATTCTGCAACATCCCGGACGGCCCGATGGATGTACTGCCGGTGTCGCAGTACTCCTCGATGGAGCAGACGCTCGAGCACCTTGACATCCTCAAGCACCTGGGCGTGCGGCTGATTGACTTCACCGGTGGCGAACCGCTGCTCCGCAAGGACATGGCCGCCTTGCTGCGCGAAGCTCGCAGTCGGGGCTTCCGCACGCAGATGACCACCAACTGCACCCTCTACCCGCGTCGAGCCAAAGAGTTGCAAGGGCTGATCGATATCCTCAACTTCTCTCTTTGCTCGCCCGGCCCGGAACCCCACAATACCTTGCGACAGGACAACTCATACGATTCCGTGATCGAGAGCCTGGACATCGCCCGCAAGCTCGGCGAGCCCTACCAGGTGATCTTCGTGCTGACCAACGACAATGCAGATCTGCTGCCCGGCATGATTCAGTTGTGTCGCGAGAAGCAGTGCATCCTGAAGGTCCAACCCGAGTGGGAGTATTTCGGGAACGACGGCGTGGGGCTTGAGAAGCTCAAGAGGGCCCGCGCCATCGCCTTCGAGAAGAACGTGTACGTCAACTGGGCCGAGATCCGGGTCTTCGAGCAAGGCGGAAACCATGTCGAAGATCGCACGTGCGTAGCGTCGAACTCGGTACTGGCCATCTCTCCGGACGGTTACCTTCTGTACCCCTGCTACCACAAGATCGCGCAGCGCGTGAAGTTCGACTGGAACATCGTGGACTTCTTCCAGACGGACAAGTGGAAGCAAATGCAGGACAAGGCCGGGCGCTTCAAGTTCTGCGAAGGATGTAGCAACCTCTGTTACATCCACCCCTCGTTCTATTACCAGGCCAACAAGAACACCGTGCTCAGCGCGCTCTCGGACGCTAGATACATGGTTGAGCGCAGACGGATCGAACGCGACCGGAGGCGCGATCTGGCTCTCGAAGCCGCTGCCGATTGAGAATAGG
>JBOGSL010000207.1:0-2608 GCA_050695395.1 Chloroflexota bacterium
TGCCAGAGTAGCCTCCTCGTACCGTCGGTATTGTACACGAAACGATACACATCCACGGCAACGAGCGCGTTCACCCACCCAGCGTTGTCCTATTTCCGCACGGCTACAATAAGCGGATGAGGCGCTTGACGGAATGAAGGTGATCGGGACGGCCGGGCACATCGATCACGGAAAATCAACCCTGGTGCAGCGGCTTACCGGCATCGATCCTGATCGCCTGGCCGAAGAAAAGCGCCGCGGCATGACTATAGATCTCGGTTTCGCCTGGCTGTCTCTGCCGTCCGGAGCTGAGGCGAGCATCGTTGACGTACCCGGCCACGATCGTTTCATCAAGAACATGCTTGCGGGCGTGGGCGGAATCGACCTCGCCCTACTGGTGGTAGCTGCGGATGAGGGCATCATGCCCCAGACAACGGAGCACCTGGCGATTCTCGACCTTCTCGGCGTGCGTAACGGCGTTGTGGCGCTGACCAAGGCAGACACCGTCGAACCTGACTGGCTTGGCCTGATCGAGGCTGACATTCATCAAGCCCTTTCAGAAAGCACGCTTGTAGGAAGCCCGGTTGTTGCCGTCGATGCGCTCAGCGGTCGAGGGGTTGACTCGCTACTGACGCAGCTCGACGAATCACTCGGCCAGGTGCCCGACCGCGTCGATTACGGTCTTCCGTATCTACCGATTGATCGCGTCTTCTCGCTACCGGGCTTCGGCACGATTGTGACCGGCACGCTGAATGGCGGATCCCTCTCCGCCGGGGAAGACGTGGAGATCCTCCCGTCTGGCCGGCGAGCCCGAATTCGCGGCTTGCAAACTCACCGGCAGGGTGTTGAGCAGGCCCAGCCGGGAACTCGGGTCGCGGCGAATCTGAGCGGCATCGATCGCGAACAACTTACCCGAGGGATGGTGCTCGCCGCTCCCGACAGCCTGCGGGCCGTGCGACGGTTCGCGGCGAGCGTCCGGTCTCTCCCGACAGCTCCTCTGCTCTCTTCGGGACTTGAGCTGGCACTTCACATCGGGTCGGCCGAACGTCGGACTACTGTGCGGCTGCTGGATCCCGACGGCCTCCAACCCGGCGGTCGCGGCTGGACTCATCTCAGTCTCGATGAGCCGGTAGCCGGCATCAGGGGACAGCGGTTCATCCTGCGTTTGCCGGCGCCGCTCGGGACGGTCGCCGGTGGGCAAGTTGTCGATCTTTCGCCGAGGCGTCGGTCCTCGGCTCATCGCCGGCTCGAGATGATGGCCTCCGACGAGCCGCATGTAGCATTGCTGGCGGCGATTGAAGGCACGAAACCGGTGCAGCCCCGTCGCCTGGCCCGGCTTCTGAGCTGGTCCCTGAGTCGAACAGAACAGGCCCTCGCAGAGTTGCAAGCTCGGGCACAGGTGCGGAGGCTGGGACCCGGCTTCATGCTGGATTCGGCGTGGTCGGGCACCGCAAGCAGGGCGGCTCAGGCCCTTGCGGCCTACCACGGAGCTCACCCCCTACGAACGGGAATGTCCGCTGAGGAGCTTCGCAGCAAGCTCGGTTGGCCGGCGATGTACTGGTCCTCCGCGCTGGAGGCGCTGGCCGAGGATAACGTTCTCCGTCGCAACGGAACGTTCGTGGCCGCGCCGTCGTTCGCGGGAGGGACGGAAGGGCGTCAAGCCGACGTGGAACGTCTTCGTGACCTCCTGGGAAATCAACCCTTTGGGCCGCCTTCCGGAATCGATCTCATCAGGCAGGCCGGCGACTCTGCCGAGCTCTTGCCGGTTCTGGCCGAATCGGGAGAGATAGTCCGTCTGGCCGATGGGTTGTACCTCACCTCCGAGGCATACAAGGAAGCGATCGAACTGGTGCGCACGAAGCTCGTCCGGGACGGCGCTATCACCGTCGCGCAGGTGCGTGATTCCCTCGGCACATCCCGCAAGTACGCTCTCGCTCTGCTCGAGCACCTCGATGCCCAACGCCTCACTCGGCGGCAAGGAGACGAGCGAGTGGCAGGAACGCGGTTCGCGGAGTGAGAGTCGGCCTCAGCGCCTATCTTATGCACCAGGGCGTGGACTACCGCGCCGCCGGCGTCAGCACCTACGCGGTGCAGCTCCTCCGCCATTTGCCCCTCACAGCTCCAGAGCACGAGTACGTCTCGTTTCAAGGATCTGATGCTCCGACGCAGGCCGGTGTCGAGACCGCCATCGCCCCGGTTGCTACGCTCAAGCCCGGATGGCGCATTCCCTGGGAGCAAGCCGGGTTGCCGATCTCAGCGCGACGGCGTCGGATCGAGCTGCTGCACGGCACAGTCAACGTCATTCCGCTGCTCGCTGGAATGCCCACCGTCGTCACCGTCCACGACCTGGCCTTTCTCCGCGTTCCCGGGCGGTTTCCCCCGATGAAGCAGCGCTATCTGGCCCTGGCGGTTCGAGCCGGCACCGCTCGCGCCGCGAAAATCATCGCGGTTTCGGAACAAACTCGCCGAGACCTCATTGAGCTGCTGGGTGTCGCCCCGGAAAAGATCTCCACCGTCTACTCCGGCGTCGACGAATCCTTTCAGCCGGTAGACCGAGAGACGAGCGAGAGCTTTCGGCGGCAGGCGATGGGTAACCGCCCGTACGTTTTGCACGTCGGAACCCTCGAGC
>JBOGSL010000208.1:0-1606 GCA_050695395.1 Chloroflexota bacterium
TCCATGTCCCGGCAGGCGCCATCCCCAAGGACGGCCCCTCGGCCGGGATCACCATGGCAACGGCTCTGGTAAGCGCGCTTACCGGCCGCCAGGTACGCCGCGACGTAGCCATGACGGGCGAGATTACCCTGCGCGGACGGGTGCTGCCCATCGGAGGCTTGAAACCGAAGGTACTCGCCGCTCACCGAGCCGGCGTGCGGACGGTGCTCTTCCCGGGCAAGAACATCAAGGATCTCGAGGAAATTCCGGAGGAGGTCCGAGATGTCATGACCCTCCAGCCGGTCGATCATCTCGACGAAGTCCTCAAGATCGCGCTGCTCGAGCCGCTCAAACCCGCCGACGTGATGAAGTACGTCCACTTCGACGCTGTCCTGCTTCCCGGGCTCGAAGGCGGCTGGACGCCACCGCCCGCAGCCGGCTAGACCTCACCTACGTCCCGGAAACGGCCAGCAGTCCTCCGTCCACCGCGATGCACTGGCCGGTAATGTAGCCTGCACCCGGGCCCGCGAGAAACGCGATGATCTCGGCTACCTCTTCCGGCCGGGCCGAGCGCCCCATGGGAATCCGGCGCAGCCACACATTCTGTTGCTCTTCGCTCAGGTGTGACGTCGCATCGGTGACGATGTAGCCGGGAATGACGCAGTTGACGGTAATGCCGGAGGCGGCGCCTTGTACCGCAAACGCCTTTGTCATGCCCAGCACAGCCGATTTGGCCGCCGCGTAATTGGCCTGCCCGGCGTTGCCCGATGCTCCGACAACCGAGCTGAGATTGATGATACGGCCACCTCTTTCCTTCATCGAGCACATGGCGGCACGCGAGACGGCTCGGGCGCCGGCAAGATTGGTCTGCCAGGTGGCGGCCCAATCGTCCTCGGTCATCTGAATCAACAATCGATCGCGCGTGACCCCGGCGTTGTTCACCAGCACCGTCAGGGCACCCAGCGCCTCGGTGGCTCGGTCCACGAGGACTCGCGCTTCCTCCACATCAGCCACGTCGGCCTGGAGCGCAACGGCACGCACGGCGCGCTGCTCTACCTCTTCGACGGTACGCTCCGCTTCGGCAGCTGACTGTCGATAGTTGATGGCGACGTCAAATCCCTGATCGGCGAGGCGCAAAGCGGTAACTCGCCCGATACCTCGCGACGCCCCGGTAACCAGCGCAACTGCTCGTGAGGTACCCATGTCCTGTATTCTAATAAGAGAACCGGGAGACGCATGGTCACAAGCCGGGAAGACACGGATTATACTTTCGCCGCCTTTGCCCGACACGACTTCTACCGGGTGGTAAACGAGCACCTTGTGGATGCAACGCTGGACCGGCGTGGAACGGGGACGCAGCCAGCGATGAAGCGGGTGTTGGATCTCGCCTGCGGCACTGGAGCGGTAACCCAGGTCGTGGTAGACCGGCTTCGACGTGGACGACAACCGCCGGTAGAAGTGATCGGCCTGGATCCGAGTGAGTCGGCGCTGGAAAAGGCTCACCGGCTAGTGGGTAACGCGGCGCAGTTCGTCCGTGGCACAGCGCAAGCTTTCTCCAACGTGGTTTCCGGGGTAGATGTCGTGCTGTTTTGCAATGCGATACACCTGCTACCCGACAAAGCTCACG
>JBOGSL010000209.1:0-7978 GCA_050695395.1 Chloroflexota bacterium
CGGCTTTCTTGGTTGCGCCCAGCCACCAGGTGATGTCAGCCTCGGTGCCGGGTCCGAAGGCCCATAGCCAGCGGCCTACCAGCTCCGCGTAGCCCTCGGGCTCGGGGAGCGGAGGAACCGGGGCGCCGAGCCACGTTTCGATTGGCGTCCAGTACGGCCGCGAGACGGTCCAGACGCCGTCGTTGGCGCCACGGACTACACCCCCGCCGGCGGCGAGCACGGTAAGGACTCGTGGCGCGACGGGCGTCGGCGCGGCCGCCGCCGGCCATGTCGGCGTCAATCGCTCGCTAAGCACGGGAAGCTGTCTACGCAGCTGCCTGGTAGTGGCCGGAGTCGCGTGGAGCAGCGCCAGCACATCGGCGCACGCATGTTCAACCCAAGAGGCGCCGTCGGTTGTGAGGCCGCCTGCGACGACATCTCGGGCGAGGTGTGCGGCCTGCTGGTGCGCCACGCGAGCGGCAGCGCTGCCACGGACGGCGGGCAGCAGGTCGCAAGGAAAGGCGAACACGGTGCGCCGCATCGCCAACTGCCTGACGATGGTGCGGTCGGTATACAGAGCGCGGTCCACGTCCGCCCGGCTCGCCCCAGAGCGCGCCCAAGCGGAGAGGTAGACGCTCGCCGGTTCGGTAGCGTGCAGGCAGACGACGGCCTCCGCGGCAGCGAGCGGGTCCGACGCGCGCTCACTGAGGGCGTGTCGGAGGCCGAGCCGGGCACGCCGCTCCACGTCGGTGACGGTACGTATCGGCTCGCTCATCGACAGGTCACCTACGAGGCGGTCATAGCACCGACAATCCAGGTGACGCCGAAGCGGTCGGTGAGCATGCCGTAGAGGGGGGCGAAAGAAGCGGGCGCGAGTGGGATGAGAATCGCGGCCGCCCCGTCACCCAGAGCGTCCCACAGGACCTTGATCTCATGAGGGTCCGAACCTTGGAGCGTGACGTAGAAGGCGTTCTCGCCTGGGTTGAAAGCCTTGGAAGGCTGCACATCGTAGGCCATAATGTCAAAACCGTTTGGGGCGGTGACGCGTCCGAAGGCCACCTGATTGGTCTGGGAGGGATCCTCAACGGCGTGGATGTCAGCGTAGGTCGCGATCGAAATGTCGCCACCGAACACCGATTGGTAGAACTCTAGTGCCTCGCGGGCGTCGCCTTGAAAGTTGATGTGGGTAGTGGTCTGTACGCTCATTGCTGTTCTCCTCCATTATCAATTGGGATCGTGGGACGCGCTTGCTCACGCGTGGCGCGTGCCTTGCAGCAAGATCTCCGCTAGAAGCCCCCAAGGAGTAGCAAGAAATGCCGTTTGATCAATACCACGAGCCGGCTAACGAGCTATCGCAGCAGGTGCGGAGCTTCGCTCGGATGATTATGTCGATGATTGAAGAGGCTGATGCCATCGACTGGTACGAGCAACGCATGTCAGTCGAGCAGGACCGGGAAGCCAAGGCAATCATGGAGAACGCTCAGGCCGAGGAATTCAAGCACTTTGCCATGGACCTGGAATGGTTGCTGCGCAGGAAGCCCAAGTGGAAGGTGGCAATCCAGGGAATCGTCGACCAGCAGGGCGACATTGTTCGCAACGCGAAGAAAGCGGAGCAGCAGGAGGACCGGACAAGCGAGGGGCTCGCCTAGGAGTTTTCGATCGATAGGACGGGCATGTGAAGGGGCAATCAATCCATCACGCGTCGAATGCCCCAATCAACGAGACGATCGGGCAACACACGGGCGAGTTCGGCCATCCTGGCCGGGAAGGTGATGCGGTAGCGGGCGCGAGGATGCGGGCTCTGGACCGCCCGCAAGATGACGCGGGCCACGGTTTGCGAGGAGCGCTGAAAAAGATCGTTGGTGTGCGAGGCGCTGCCGTAGGCAGTCGCGAGCCTGTGGTAGGGCGAGGCGGACGTGCCTGCAGCCTGCTCCCCGGCCACGCGCCCAAAGTGGCTGCGGATCGGGCCTGGCTCGATCAGCACCACGTGTACCCCAAACGGCGCCAGCTCGCGCCTTAGCGCGTCGCTGAGCGATTCGAGGGCGTACTTCGAAGCGGAGTAGACGCCCATGTAGGGGCTGGTGAACCGGCCCGCCGCCGAGCTGAGATTGACGATATATCCGTGATGCCGCTCCCTCATGCTCGGCAGCAAGAGCTTGGTAAATTCAATCAACCCGAAGACATTGACCTCGAACTGAGCTCGCAAAGCCGCCCCCGGCACGTCCTCCACAGCGCCCATCTGCCCGTAGCCCGCGTTGTTGACCAACACGTCGACGCCATAGCCATCGGTCGCCGCGAAGACGGCCTTGGCTCCCGCCTGACGCGCTGCTTCGTCTCCGATATCCATCACGATCGGCCTGAGATCGTGTCCCGCCGCCCGCGCTTCCGCTGCTAGCTCGTCGAGTGCGCTCCCTGTTCGCGCGAGGGCGAAGACTCGATAGCCTCGCTCCGCGAGCATCAGAGCCGTGGCCCGCCCGATGCCCCGCGAGGCGCCGGTCACTGCCGCGATCAGGGTCACAACTGTTTGGCGTACTGCAGGGCGAGCAGGGTCTTGGCGTCGTCCACCTCGCCGGCCTTTGCCCGCTCCATCGCCTCGTCCACGGTCAATTTCACCACCTGAATCTGCTCTCGATGCTCGGTTGGAAGGCCGGCTTCCAGATTCTCCACTCTGTACAGATACAGGTACTCGTTCGAATATCCGGGCGAGGTATAGAAGCTGGATATTTGCTCGATCGAGCCGGCGCGATAGCCCGTTTCTTCGGCCAGCTCTCGCAGTGCCGCATCCTCAGGCTTCTCGCCCTTTTCCACCGCTCCAGCCGGGATCTCAAGCAGCACTTTCCTCGTGGACAGCCGGTACTGGCGCACCAGCACGATCCGGCCATCGGCGAGGATCGGAAGCATGCCGACGACGCTAGGGTGCGACACCACCTCGCGCATGACCTGCCCACCCTTGGGGAGCTCAACTGCCTCCGAGTAGACGGTGAACAGTTCGCCCTCGAACACCGTGGTTAGAGCGAGCACATGTTCCGGTTCGATGTCTGTCATCGAATACCTCCTCTGTATGCTACCGCCCACGCGCTACCATGGCCAGAACATGGAAAGCTTGCTGGCTCGCTACCGCGCCTATCTTCCCGTTGGCCCCTCCACTCCAAGCCTCACGCTCGGCGAAGGAAACACTCCTCTGCTGCCGGCCCCGCGCCTGGGTAAGGCCATCGGCTGCCCAAATCTCTATCTCAAGTTCGAGGGGATGAATCCCACCGGCTCCTTCAAAGACCGTGGCATGGTCCTCGCTGTGAGCAAAGCGGTGGAGAGCGGGTCGACGACCCTGCTCTGCGCCTCCACCGGCAATACCGCAGCCTCGGCCGCCGCCTACGCTGCCTCTGCCGGCCTGAGCTGCGGGGTGATTCTGCCCGCCGGTCACGTGGCGCCCGGCAAGCTGGCGCAAGCGCTGACCTACGGCGCGATAGTGATTGCCATCGACGGCGGCTTCGATCGAGCCCTCGCGCTAGTCAAGCAGGCTGTTGCCGAAACCGGCGCCGCGCTGGTCAACTCGCTCAACCCTTATCGTATCGAGGGTCAGAAAACCGCCGCCTTCGAGATTTGTGACGAGTTGGGCGGGCCGCCTGGGATCGTGGCATTGCCCGTGGGCAATGCCGGAAACATCACGGCCTATTGGAAGGGCTTCTGCGAGTACCGGAATGCCGGACGTATTTCCTCCAGGCCGCAAATGTGGGGATTCCAGGCGTCAGGGGCCGCCCCATTGGTACGAGGTGAGGCTGTCGAGAATCCCGAGACCGTAGCGACTGCCATCCGCATCGGGAACCCGGCCCGCGGACCCGAAGCCTTGCAGGCGGTGGAAGAATCGAGCGGAATGATCGCATCGGTGTGCGACGAGGAGATCATGCGCGCCTACCGGTTGGTGGCCTCTCTGGAAGGCGTGATGTGCGAGCCGGCGTCGGCCGCTCCGATTGCCGGCCTCGCAAAAATGGGGCCCGTAGACGACCCTGTGGTTGCCGTTCTCACCGGCCACGGTCTGAAAGATCCGGCCGTCGCCCTTTCCATGGCGCAGGCGCCGCAGCCGGTCCCAGCCGCACTGGACGCCGTCCTCGCCAAGCTCCGTTCAGCATGAAGCGCCTGAGCATTGACGTCCCTGCCACCAGCGCCAATCTCGGTCCCGGCTTCGACACGTTGGCCATGGCACTCGATCTGTCTGACGTTTTTCGGGTAGAGCTTGCCGACGCCGAGGGCGACGTGGTGCTGTCCGATCCTCCCGCGGGAATTGATCCACTCGATAATCTCGTTTGCCGGGCGTATCGTTCATACGCGCCCGGATTACCTGCCGCGACCTTCGCACTTGAGGCGAAGATTCCCATCGGGAAAGGCCTCGGCTCGAGCGCCGGCAGCATCCTCGCCGGCCTAGCCGCCGCCGTCGTCGCAAGCGGGGAGAAGCCGGATCGAGCGCGTACGCTGCGCCAGGCCACTGATCTCGAGGGTCATCCGGATAACGTGGCGGCGGCCCTACTCGGCGGCCTCACCGTCGCCTTCAGGGAAGGGGAAAACGTCCACGCCGCCCATGTGGCCACTCACCTTGCCATGGACGTGGTGGTGTTCACTCCGGAGCAGCCCCTTCCCACGACGGAAGCCCGCGCCATCATGCCCGCCCACGTCGATGTCAGCGATGCCGTCTTTGATATCAGTCGCGTCGCCTATCTGGTCACTGCGCTCATCTGGGGCCGATGGGATCGCATCGGGGCGGCTATGGAAGATCGTATCCACCAGCCCTACCGCGAGCGGCTCATTCCGGCACTCGGGCCGATGATGAAAGAGGCTCGGGTCGTCGGAGCCTACGGCGCTGCACTCTCCGGCGGCGGTCCCTCCGTGCTTGCTCTAGCGCCTTTTGGGTCCGGAGAAACCGTCGCGAAAGCCATGGAGGATGTGGCGCAGCACCACGACTGGCCCGGGCAGGCTCGCGTGTTAGCCGTGCGCGAAGACGGAATGCGCGTTCGGGAGGAGAAGCCTTCGTGACGGCGATGGTGGAGCGCGCCCTGCGCTGCTTGCTCGGAATCCCCACGCGCCGCACGTTGCACGGCCTCGCCCCCATGCGTTGGAATGAAGAGGATGCCTGACAGCAAACCTCCCCACCAAGCAGGAGCACATGTCCAAACACCTACCGGGCTTCGGCGCCGCCGTCGCGGTCGCTGCAGTCCTCACCCTTCCCTTCTCGGTTCTCGCGGCCCATGCCTCGCCCGTCTATCACCGCGCTCAAGCCTCCTCCGGCACCATCACGGTCGGCGATACCGAGACGCCCGACACCCTGAACCCCACCCAGGCTGATTTTGACATTGATAGCTTGATCGATAACGCCATCTTCGAGGGCTTGTTCAGCTACAACCACCACGGACATATCTTTGCCCAGCTGGCCGCGAGAGTCCCGAGCGTGAAGAATGGCGGCATTCGAAGCGGTGGCAAGACCTGGGAAATCGATCTTCGGCCCGGCGAGCGCTGGTCCAACGGCGCTATCCTTACGTCAGCCGACATCAAGTTTTCCTGGCAGGCAGCGATGAGTCCGGTGAGCGGTCCGTGGTGCCTTGGAACCTGCGACGTAATCAAGCAGATCCAGACCCCCAGCAAATACCGCGCGGTATTCCAGCTTCGCCGTGTCTACTCGGCCGCGCTCGATTACGCTATCAACGGTTTCCCGCTAATACCGCGCTCCTGGCCGGGCTCCTGGAGCAGCGGCAACGTCCGAGCGGCCGCAGCCAAACTCTACCTGGATCAATCCTTCAACTACCAGAGCGCCAAGTTTCCCACGAACGGCCCGTATCAGGTAGCGAGCTTTGGCGCGCAGTCGGTTGTCCTCAAGCCCATGAAGTATTTCAAATCGGGGGCGCCGCTCAAAACGCTCCGCTTCCGCTTCTACCCATCACGCGACGCGATGGTCTCCGCCGCCGCCAAGCACAAAGTCGCTGTAACCACCAATTACAATCTGTCCGATACCGGCTACTTGCGCAGTCACTCGTCGTTCAAGACGAACGTTTCTCCCAACTTCCAACTCGAACACCTCGAGCTCAACACCGATTCGCGGTACAACGGCACGGCCAACCCTCTGCATAGCGCCAACGTCCGCCAGGCGCTCGCTCTTTCCGTGAAGAAAACGCAGGTTGTGCGTAAGGGCTTGCATGTGAGCAAGGCGGCGGCTCGCCACCTCGAAGCATGGACGCCCCTGGTCACCGTGCCCGCATTCCACGTCAAGCAGCCCTACGTCGACACCGCCATCAATGGTCAGTGGGATCCAATCGCCAAGCGCTACGTCCAACCCGGCACAGGTCAGGCACTGAAGGATGCTCACAAGCTGCTCTCCGTCACTCGCTGGCCGAAGGGTTTCGCGCTTGCGGCCGTTACCACCGCGGGCGATGCCTATCGTGAACGCGAGCTCATCGCCGTGTCTTCGAGCTGGGCCGCTCTCGGCGTCCATCTCAGCATCACGCCGGTTACTCCGGGTCAGCTTTTCACTCACACCTGGTCGGACCAGGGGTTGCTGGACCACGGAAAGTTCCAGGTCGCGGATTTCTCTTACTTCGGCAAACCCGATCCGGATCAGTTCAAATTCAACCTGGTCTCGACGTACTGTGACCGTCGTCAGAAGTCGCACTCCGTGATCAACGGCAACGACTCGTGCATCCACGACCGGTTGATCGATACGGCCTTCGCCAAAGCCGCCGGCACCCTCAACACCTCCAAGCGCGCTTACTGGTACGACCGCATGCAGGTCGAGCTGAACAAGATGGCCTACTGGATCCCGTTGTATTACGGCGTTGGGGTCTACACGGTAGACGGCAAGCCGCGCAATGTGTCGTCCAATCCCACCCAGGTCGGTCTCACCTGGAACATCTACGACTGGAAGGTTAGCTAGCGGGCCGGAAGGTTGCCCTACAAATCGGGTCGGCGACTGCCGCCGAGCAGGTCGACCCCCGTCAACCGGCGTATCATGAAGCCATGGAGCAGGCTTCCGTTCCGGCCGGCACGCAGATTGGTCACGTCCACCTGAAGGTATCCGACCTGGAGCGCGCCGTGAACTTTTACCACGATGTGCTGGGCTTCGATGTAACGGCCCGCTATGGCAACCAGGCGGCGTTCATGTCCGCGGGCGGCTATCACCATCATCTCGGTCTAAACACATGGGAAAGCAAGTCGGGCCGTCAACCGGCTCCCGGCACGACCGGGCTCTACCACTTCGCCATCCTCTACCCCACTCGCGGCGACCTCGCCACCGCGCTCAAGAGGTTACTTGACAGTGGCTGGACCATCGATGGCGCGTCCGATCATGGCGTCAGCGAAGCCATTTACCTGCGCGACCCCGACGGCAACGGCATCGAGCTGTACTGGGATCGCCCTCGTGAAGCCTGGCCCCACGCTCCCGACGGATCCATCACCATGGGCGTCGAACCCCTCGACCTCAACAACCTCCTGAGCGAGCTGAACGCGGCGTAGCATCGGATTGGCGGTCCCAGCCGCCCCCGAAACGATGGCTCCTCATCCCGGCGTGTTGCATTATCGAATAATCCTTCGTTAAGGTAAGTGCAAGCGTGGGGACGGGAAAGACTGCCTTGCATCCGCCCCCGCCGCCGGTTCGACTGGACCGGTACCACAACAGAAAACGGAGGAGAATGTGGCGAAAAACTCTATGCTCATGCGGCTGGGAGCCGCGGCCGGGTCCGTGGCGATGATCGCCTCGGTCGGGTTCGGCGCGGCCAGCCAGGTGTCGGCGGCGCACGCTCCGGCACACTTCCACGGCACCGTGAAAGTCGGTGTCGTGGCTGCGTTTACCGGAAACGAGGGATTTCTCGGACCTGATCTGATGCAGGGCATCAAAGCCGCAGCGTCGGAGATCAACTCTGCCGGAGGCATTCTCGGCAAGAAGGTGATCCTCGATAGTGCCGACACGGCAGGAGACGCGGTCGACTCCGTCCCGGCATTCCGCAAAATGGTCTCGGTCGAC
>JBOGSL010000210.1:0-4636 GCA_050695395.1 Chloroflexota bacterium
GCCCAGAACCGCTCTCTATCGGACGTATCTGCGCGTCTGACAGAGCTTGGGGGCCAGGAAGTGAGCGATGTCTTGCTTGGCGTAAACCCGCGACGGCTCCTGGACGATCAGCCGCCGGAGCAGGCGCCGCCGGCCGAGCACGTTCGGCGATCCCGATTGGGCCGGCTCTTCCGCGACTGAGCGCCTCTCGTCCGGCGAGCCTCTATTTGCCTTTCAGGTCGACCGGTACGATCGAGTTCCCTGATCCGTTAGGCTCTGCGGCAGCGGCGAATGTCGCTCCAAGGCCCGCGATGTTTTCGAACTCCGACGGCACCACGAACAGCTTGTTGGCCGATCCCTCGGCGATCTTCGGAAGGCTCTGGATGTAGAGGTACTTGAGAATCTCCGGCGTCGGCGCTGACGAACCCAGCTGCTCGAAAACAACCTCGATACCTTTTGCCTGTGCCGTCTGGACAATTACGAGTGCCTGAGCATCACCCTCAGATCGGAGCACAGCGGCCGTCTTCTCACCCTCAGCCTCCAGCACCGCGGCTTGCTTCTCCCCTTCAGCCGCAAGAATGGCAGCCTGCTTCTGACCCTCGGCACGCAGGATGGCGGCTCGCTTCTCCCGCTCTGCCTGCATCTGCTTTTCCATCGCCTGCTGCACATCGCGCGGGGGTATGATGTCCTTCAATTCGACGCGATTTACCCGCACGCCCCACTTCTCGGTCACCTCGTCCAGCACCGCTCGCATTCGCGAATTGATCTGATCGCGGCTGGTAAGTAACTTATCGAGGCTTAGCCCACCGACAACGTTACGCAAGGTGGTTATGGTTTGCTGCTCCATGGCCTTTTGAAGGTTGGCCACTTCGTATGTCGCGTCGACGGGTTGGACTATCTGGTAGTAGATGACGGTCGCGATCTCGATCGTGACGTTGTCTTCGGTGATGGCCGGTTGAGGTGGAAATGGCTCGACCTGCTCTCGCATGTCGATTGTGGGCAGAATTCTATCCACAAACGGGATAACGAACACCGGCCCGCTGCCGGCCGTCTTGATATAGCGTCCCAGGCGCTGCACCAGTACGACACGCGCCTGGGGGACGACTCGGATCGTCTTCGCGGCCAAAATCAAGACGAAGAGGAGAATGATCGCGCCGATGATGGGAGTAACAATCATGATGCGGTGATTCCTTTCGGTTGGGCAGTATCGGCTTCCAGAGCGGGAACCGCGGGCGCGACTAACGCCGTAAGCCCATCAATCAACAAAATGTCTACCGGCTCTCCCGGCTCGATAACAGTCTCGCCATCGTAGGGGCGAGCCGTCCAGAATTCGCCCTGCCCAATTCGAATCTGGCCACCTCCCGGTTTCACGGCGTCAACGACCACCGCCCTTCGCCCGATAAGGTGCGCATTCGGCGATGCCGCCAGGTCGTGGCCGGCTTCGTATCCGATCATCTGGATGACGATCGGCCGGAACACGGCCAGGCCCAGCAGGGAGAACATGGCAAAGATCACCACCTGTAGATAGGCGGGTAGCGCCACGCTGGTTATGGAGGTTAGCCCGGCCGCTACCGCGATCGTGGCGAGGAAGAGCCCGCCCGTCAGCACCTCCGCTCCCGCCGCCACCACGGCGATTATCAGCCAGACGATAACCGCCTCGATGATCACGTCCATGCATTCAACCTTCTCGTTATTATCGGCACGCTCCGCGCCAATCGTTATGCCTTACTGTACGCCTCTCAGTCGACCCCTGTCATCCTCCATGCAGCGATGGCGTTAGGTGAAGGGATGCTGTACTGCGTCGCGAGCTGGAACGCGTGGGACAGAGCCCGTCACTTAATCATTCGATCCCGTTCGTTCACTGGAAAGCGCCTGCCAGAGGAAGCGCACCTGTTGCTCGAGGTCGCCTCGGGAGCCGGAGTTCTCAATGACTGCTGCAACCGCTGGGTGCTCGAATGCCGGCTGCGCGCGCAATCGCGCTTTAGCCGCTTGTGGCGCCATACTTCGATTCTGGGTCAGCCGACTCCACTGGACCTCCGGGGCGCATTGCACCACCCACACCGCATCCATCTCCGGCAGCAGGTCACTTTGTAGCAGGCGTACGGCGTCTACCACGACCACTCCTTGCCGTCCCGACATCCATGCCAATCTTCGCCGAATATCGGTCCGGACTGCGGGATGCACGATTGCTTCGAGCTCTTCGCGGCGCTTTGACGAAGCGAACACGAGCTCTGCCAGGCGGCCCCGATGTACCGCCCCGGACTCGTCCAACACGTCCGGTCCAAACTCGGCCGCGATCCGCGCCGTGACCTCTGTCCCCGGTGTCATAAGCTGGTGAACTACCCGATCGGCATCAATTCGCTCGAGGGCACCGAGCCTCAGTAGTATGTCACCCACAGCGGTCTTTCCGCACCCGATGGCTCCGGTTATCCCAAGGATGAGCGGTTTCTGGTGCTCCAACGCTCGTCTGCCTCTCGCAACTCCGCCTCGGCTATGGACAGATCGTTCATCAGATTGACGAGCTCTTCCTTCGGCGCCGAAATCGCCATCGCCGCCAGCCGCGAAGCCAGCACTTCGACACGTCGCCGCTCGCCGTCCAGCGGATCTCGCCCTTCCTCGCTTGTCATATTTGGCAATGCGGGCAGAAGTACGTGCCCCGGCCCCCAACCACAATTCGCTCGATCGGCCACCCGCACCTGCGACAGGGCTCGCCCACTCTCCCGTAGGCCGCGAGCCGGCTTTGAAAGGCTCCCGCGTTGCCGTTGATGTCTTCGTAGGACCGGAAGGTGGTTCCTCGTCCCTCAATTGCCGCGTTGAGCACGCTCCTAATGGCACGGTGCAAGCGCCCGACCTCGGCCTCGGACAGCGACCCTGCAACCCTGCGGGGGTGAATCCTCGAGTGGAAGAGGGCCTCATCGACGTATATATTCCCTAGCCCTGCGACCACCCGCTGGCCCAGCAGCAATGGCTTGAGCAACCCACTCCGGCCCTGTAGGGATCCGGCTAGCCGAGCGGCGGTGAACGATCGACGCAGCGGCTCTGGCCCCATCTTCTCAAAGGGCAGCGCCCGTTCGCCCGAGTGCATCAACAGCACGCGGCCAAATTTTCGCATGTCTCGGAAGCGAAGCTCGCCATCGTTGTCGAGCAAAAAGGTAAGTCTGACGTGAGATTCCAGGTCGTCGCCACGCCGTCGCACCAGGAGCGACCCCGTCATGCCTCGGTGAACGATCAGCCGGTCATCAGACGCGAGGCCGAGCACTGCATACTTTCCTCGGCGGGAGATCGTCACTATCTCCTGGCCCACCACCCGGTCGACCAGCTCGCGAGGCTCAGGATAGCCGATCGACCCCGTAAAGGCGATGTCTACACCTGTTATTCTCCGACCCGGCAAACGCGCCCTGAGATCACGCACCATTGTCTCGACTTCAGGTAGTTCAGGCATGTTGACAACTTAGTGTAGCAGTGTACGGTTCCATAACCGTGTGCTAGAATCGCCGCGATGGCGCAGATTTTGGTGATTGAGGACGACGAATCGATCAGCGATTTGCTGCGTCGCGGCCTAGCCTACGAAGGCTACAAGGTGGAAACCGCGGCGGACGGTTTGGCCGGCCTCCGGCTGGCCCGGGATGCGCCTCCCGATCTTGTTGTACTCGATCTCATGCTTCCCGGGATCGATGGTCTCGAGGTGTGTCGAAGGCTTCGCGCCGCCGGTGATATTCCCATCCTTGTTCTCACCGCTCGGGGAACCGTGGCCGATCGCATCTCCGGCCTCGACAGCGGTGCGGATGACTACATGGTGAAGCCCTTCTCGATCGACGAGCTCCTGGCCCGCGTACGAGCGTTGCTGCGGCGGTCAATTCCCCTCGAGGAAACCGAACTTCGTTTCTCCGACCTGGAAATGGACACCAAGGCCCACGAGGTTGTTCGAGGCTCCAGATCCATCCACCTTACGGCCAAACAGTACGAACTGTTGGAGTTCTTCTTGCGGCACCCCAAGCAAGTTCTGTCCGCCGAGACTATTTACTCGCATGTGTGGGGCAGCACCTACGATTCGAACGTCGTGCAGGTCTTCATCCGTAACCTCCGACAGGCACTGGGCGAGCCGGAAGTGATCCACACCATTAGAGGGGCCGGTTACGTCCTCAAAGAAGCCTAGCCCTTCACCTCGACAACCATCTCAATCTCGACCGGGGCATCAAGTGGCAAGCGCGATACTCCCACCGAGACCCGGGCATGCTGTCCCTGGTCGCCAAACAGCTTCACCATGAGGTCCGATGCACCGTCGACCACCACCGGCTGGTTCGTGAAGTCGTCGCTGCTGCTCACATAGCCGGTGATTCGCACGATGCGAGATACGTTGTCCAGGTCGCCGATCTCGGCTTTGAGTGCTGCCAGCGCGTTCAGCGCGGCGATCTGCGCGAAATCGTACCCTTGATCTTCACTGATCTCGTCACCGATCTGGCCGCGGGCCTTTAACTGACCTTGTTGCGTCGGCACCTGACCCGATATCCAGACCAGATTTCCGGTGCGAACCGCGGGCACGTAGCTGGCCAGCGGTTTGATGGTTTGCGGCAGCGAGAGCCCCATGTTTGCAAGCTTCTGCTCGACCGGCATGTGCTGTCTCCTTCTTCGGGTCATACAATGGTCAGGCCATGAG
>JBOGSL010000211.1:0-7284 GCA_050695395.1 Chloroflexota bacterium
ACCGTGGCTATGGCCGAGCAGCGCCGCGGCCGCCCCGGGATTACGAGGATCCCCCTCGGCGAGCGCTGTCGTTGCGATCGCACGAAATGCATGGGGCCCGAACGCCTTGCCGAAGCGTGCCTTCATGGCCCGTCTGATGACCTGCTCGACCCCGCGCTGGCCGAGGGGCCCGCCGGCCTGCCCGATCCAGAGATGATCCTCGTTCCGTCCGGCCAGCAGCGGCGGGCGCTCCGCCTCCAGATACTGACGCATCGCCGGACAGAGCCACTCCGGGAGGTCGTACTCGAGGCGCTTGTGGCTTTTTGTGTCCTCGGGCCGAAAGACGATCCGGAACCGATCGCTCTCCCACAGGAACTGCCGCCCGATGCGCATCAGGGCGAGCGAGCGCAGGCGAGGCGCGCGCGTGGCCAGCAAGCCGATGATCAGGGCGTTGCGATAGGCGACGGCACGCTCGATGCCAGGGCTCCTCGCGGCGGCAGTGTCGAGCAACTCGCGGCACCAGCGAATCACGTCGTGGGCACCGGCCGGCAGCTCCCTTGGTTCGGTCTCCGGGACGAGGGACCACAAGCAAAGCCCGCCAGGCGAACGAAGCCAGCTGAAGTCGCTGCCGGGGGCAAGGATGGCCATGGCGGAGTGCAGCTCCCAGAGGCGTGCGACGCGCGTGGCCGGGCTGTTGTCGCACGCCTTCATCGCGGCAACGAACATATTGGCCGTGCGCGGATTAACGCGCTCCTCCGGCCGCATGTCCGGATCCAGTAAGCCTGCTTCCGCGAGGCAGCACAGGAACCGGCCGTAGCCTCTGGCGGCGTTGCGCAGAGTCGTCGGAGCGACGCGCGCGACGTAGCGTCGTCCGGAGGGCGTTACCGGCCCCAGGCCATCGTCGTCCGCCTCCTCATTGCCGGGCGAGACGGCGCGCACCCAGGTCTCACGATCGTGCTCCGGCCAGCGTTCGAGCGGCCATACGAGACGATTCGAGGCCGTCATCTCACGCGGCCCGCCGCGGCCGTCCGCGAACGGCCATCCGACCGTAGGCTCCCGTGGCCATGTGCCTGCTAGTGTCCTGTCCCAGAAATTCCTAGCCAATGCAGCCGAGCCGTGATTCTCTGGCCTTGCGACGGTTCGGGGGCTTGAAGATGTGGGGACGTGCGGCGGTTCGGATCGAGGTGCGAGACGCGGAGCGAACGGAGCTCGAAGCACGGGCGCGACGGCGAAAGACCGCTCGGGGTGACGCCATGCGGGCGCGGATCGTGCTGCTGGCGGCGGAAGGGACGAGCAACCTGGCGATCGCCGAACAGCTTGGCATCACGCGGGTCACGGTTGCCACCTGGCGCAAGCGGTTTGCCGCCGAGGGTCTTGGCGGACTGAGTGACGAACCTCGGCCCGGTGCGCCACGCAAGATTGGCGATGAAAAGATCGCTGCGGTGGTGACTGCCACTCTGGAGACGACGCCGCGGGATGCGACGCACTGGAGCACGCGCTCGATGGCGCGGGCGTGCGGTCTGTCGGTTTCGACGGTGCATCGCATCTGGCGAGCTTTCTCGCTGCAACCTCATCGCAGCGAGGCCTTCAAACTCTCCACCGATCCGTTGTTCGTCGAAAAGGTGCGCGACATCGTCAGCCTCTATCTCAATCCGCCAGATCGGGCGTTGGTGCTGTGCGTCGATGAAAAGTCGCAGATCCAGGCCCTCGACCGCACGCAGCCCATGCTGCCGATGCGGCCGGGCCAAGTCGAGCGGCACACCCACGATTACAAGCGGTACGGCACGACCTCGCTGTTTGCCGCGCTGGACGTCAAGGCTGGGACCATCATTGGCCAGTGCGTACCACGCCACCGCTCGGTCGACTTCCGCCGCTTCCTCGATAAGGTTGCGGAAAACGTTCCTGTCGAACTCGCCATCCACGTCGTTATGGACAACGCCTCGAGCCACAAGACCAAGGTGATCCATGACTGGTTTGCCAAGCGGCCAAATTGGCATCCGCATTTCACCCCGACGTCTTCGTCCTGGATCAATCAGGTCGAGCGTTTCTTCAGCCTGCTGACCGAGCAGCAGATCAAGCGCGGCGCTCACCGCTCCACCAAGGAACTGGAGGCGGCAATCAAAGCCTATATCGCCGCTCGTAACGCCAGTCCGAAGCCGTTCCGCTGGGTCAAGACCGCAGATGATATCCTCGCCTCGATCTCTCGCTTCTGCCAGCGCACCATCACCGTCCAGAGAGGATGTGCATAGGAACTTCGGAATCGGGACACTAGCCCGACGATCTCCGGCCAGTAGGGCGTCGTAGTGCTCGGCTGCAGCCGCGGCCTCGAGGCCAGCATAGAACCTGATCGTGGTCCCGACGCTTCGATGGCCCAGCACCAGCCGGACGATCTCGTAGGCGCCCGGATTGTGCTTGAGGAACAGCCAGACGGCAAAATGCCGGACGAGGTGCATGTTGAATGCCACCCCGAGCACCTTTTCCAGACGCGCCGAGAGCTCGACGGCGAGTTCATGCGCCGAACGGGGTCCGCCGCGACCGTTGGGGAACAGATGGCGATTGCGTTCGTCATCGGTCAGCAACGGCCGGTAGCGAACGATGTAGTTCCGGATGAGCTCCGCCGTATCGGCATTGAGCGGCCAGTGAATAGGCTGGGAGTTTTTCACTTCGCCGGCCGGAATGACGATCGCCAGAACCCGTCTGTGGTGAGGGTCCCACAGGAAGTGACGATCAAGGTGCAGCGCAGCAAGATTGCTGCGCCGAAGAGGGCACATGAGGGCGATTTCCAAGAGGGCCCCATACATCGCGGCGAGCGCTGCCTTGCGGGGTTCCGCGTCCTCGCGGGCCGCTTCGCGCATGAAGTACATCGCGGGCGCGTGCAAAAGCATCGCCATGACGCGCGGCGCGGCCAGTGCCATCAGCCGGCTGGCATTCTTTTCCGACATGCTGCCCGTTGCGGCAGGTGTCACGGCGATCTGCATGGCCTTGATCTGCGCCACGTACTCGGGCGGCAACCGGCACCAGAACTTCGCAATCTGGCGCAGCACCTCAGCGACGCCGCTGATATTCATGGTGCGGATTTCCGAGAGCGGCTGGTCGACGCCGGCGATGCGCTGCCGCTCCTGGGTCCTCTTCTTCAAGAAACGAAGGATCGCACGTACGCGGTCGATCGGCGTAACCAGATCGGCCAGTAAGATGATCTGGCCCGGCATCGTCCCGGACCGAACGAGAGCTCCCGCGGCTTGGCGGATCTGCCAGCGGCGCGTTCCGATGGTGCGGGGCCGAAGCACCCTCGATGGCCGACGCGGACGAGGCCCGTCCGTTTCGTCGAACATGTTACCCTCGAGCCCGTCGTCCTCGGGATCGCCCGCGAGATTTTCGAGGAAGGCCTCGGCTCCTGTCCGGAAGCTAGCCGGATAGGCGCTTAGATCGAGACTGTAGAAGTCGCGCATGCGCGCCCTGGCCAAGCGCACAGCCGGCCAGCCGGACAGGTGGGCCGCCGCCCAGTTCCAGTTGGATGCGGTGCGCCGGGCCAGACCGCCGATATCGTTGGTAAGGGCCCGCTCTTCCAGCCAACGCTCGAAATCGTCCAGAGCCTGCCCCGTAACCGCGGACGGAGCGATGCCTCGGGCGCTGCAATAGGCCATGAACCGGGCCAGGCCGGCTTGGCGGTAGCAGGTTCCGAGCGCTTCCCAGAGGGCGCGCCACTCGGGGTCTAGGCTCCTGCCGCCGCGGCTGACCCGATCATGACGTCCCAAGCGCGTGAGCACCGTCCGAAGGTCACTCAGGATGTTCTCGAAGCGCTCCGGGCTACGGCCGAAGGTGGCCGGCGCGCCGGCATACAAGGCTCGGCTGAGATTGCGGCAGGTGAAGGCGTAGCCGTCCTGAACGCCGATCGGCGGGGTGCTGGCGGACAGGATCGACATTGCGGCGCGTACGCTGCTGGCCAGGTCGCGCCGGCGAACCGGGGAGAGATCTTCCCATCCATCGATGGCCGCGAGAATGGCGTGGCAGTCGAGGTCGGGCGGCAAGGAGAGCTTCGCCTCCACGCCGGTGCCGTACGCTTTTGATCCCAGATCGGTCATCACGCCTCCTAGAGGGCCAAAACCGGCCAAAACCGGAAATTCGTGCACCCATAGCACACTCAAGTTACCAAATTTAGTCGTGTATGTTTTAACGACACACGACTAACTAGCTGATTTATAATCGTCGTTATGTGACGACCTTCCGACGGCTTCGAGGGCGTCGGAGCGCACGAAGCGACGCTTCCCGACCGTCACGACTGGAAGCGCGCCGCTCTGGAGCCAGCCCCGAATCGTTCGTGGCGAGCGGTCAAAGATCTCCGCGAGCTCGCGCACATCGAGGTAGCGAAAGGACACCGCGCTGAGACCGCGATCGGCCGAGCCGGCCTCGGACTCAGACACGACCTCGGGAATTGTTGGCACGGCCATGGTTGAACTCCGGCGGTAGCGACGCGTCGTGAGAACGACGACGACAGCTAAATGCTCGAAGGGTTGCCGTGTCGAAGGGTTATCGCTGCAAAAATCCTGCTCTTTTCGACGGAGCCGCTATGACTCTGTCGATCCCGAGGAACTGCGGTTTTTCTCTTGCGTCGCCGCCTTAGCCTGGCGGCCCTCGATGTAGTAACGCACCGCTGTGCGGCACCCCGATTCCGGGAAGTTGAGCGGTGGCGCTATGAAGAAAGCGACGACGAACTCCTCAAAGCCGCCCCTGTTTTTGCTGCCGGTCAAAGGGGCGCCGGGAGGGAACCGTTCCCAAATCGCACCGACCCATTCCACACCGAAGGTCAGTGGGTCGTCGATCGGGGGTGCCCCGCGCCTTACTGGCGGCTCCTGAGCCGCTATGTTTGCCAACGCGCGGGAGACACATGTCAGGCGGTTGCGAAACGCACTCAGTTCATCGAGCCGCTGCGGTAGGAGACTCCACGACCCGGGCGGATCCGAGCCCGCGATCGGTGGGCCCTCGAGCGAGCCCATCGCTGTCACCAGCGTGTAAAGATCAAGCTGCGAGAGCGCCCGCGAAAGTCTTTCAGCCGCTTTGTTCGCCGTTACGAAGGCCGCTCTCCGTTTTGAGCCCGTGCTCGGCGGCGCACCTGCGATCACCTTCGATATCCAGCTGGCGACTTCGCGCAACCGCTCCTGAGCGACCGGATCGGGAAAGCGTTGCCGGATCATTTCGTCGCGCGCTTGCACCCTCTCTGCCTCCGAGCGACGGTTCGCTTCCATGTGGTACCCCTGTTGCTGATCTCATATTGGAGTTACCCGCTCTGCTGGACCCGGCCTCGTCGCCATGGGCACGGGCACGGATCGATGCGACTCGGACTAAAGAACTGCGGGCCTGGCGCCGCCTGATATGCCTATCTCGCCCAGCGAACCGTAGCTGCCTTGTGCTAATTCGCGGCCCGTTAAACGGCCCCTGAGGGTGAGATGTAGCTCCACCACAGATTCCACCTCTTGGAAGGCTGGTGGGATCTCGCTCCGGACGCGAAAAGCCCCCATCCTCGTGTGAGGATGGGGGCTTTGGTAGGGAACGCCGCTTCAGACGGCTGTGCAGGCGTCGATATAGGCCTTGATCGCCTGCTCGAGTGTCGCCGCGCGCGCCGCGAGCAAGTCGGCCGCGCCGCGCACGAGCGCCATGGCGGACCGTGCCCCGCGCTTCGCGTCCGTTCCCGGAACGTGCTCGGCGGTGGTGAGTGCGAGATCGAGCGCGTTCAAGGCATCGCGAAACGGGTCGAGGGCACAGAGGAGGACGAACTCCCCATCTGTGGCCGCCGACGGGCGAGCTGCATCGCTCGCTGCTGCAACAGTAGACATCGAATTGTCCTTGATGATCCGGAACGGCATCCCGGGCCGCGTACGGCCTTCGGCAGATCAGAGACGAATCCTCTTTGCCGGCGCTGCTTGCGGCGTCGGTTCGTGAGGAGGGATGCGATTACCGGAGGATGATCCGCACTCGCGTATATGGGTATTAATCGTTATATTTCAATGAGTTATTACAATGCCACCAGAGTAGGCGCGGAGAAGGGGGCAGCGCACGGTCTGGCGCCGGACTAACCCTATCCCCTCGGACGGGGTTAGACACACGACCGGCCCGGTGCGCCGCGCGGCACGCCCCGGGTGGAGCCGAGCTATGAGGTGCAGCACACGCTGGAAGCATCCTCGGCAAACGGGCTGCGAGCAGCGGCGTACCCAGCGTGGACGCAGGCCGGACCTCGCAAGGTAAGTGTCTGATGGGAGGGGCTTGGCGCCCTCCACGGACGATACGGCCGGCCGAAACCGACCACTGAGCTGGCAGGTCCAATGGTCGAGCGCCTGTGCTTAAGCAGGCCTCACGGAAACGTGATATTCAATAGTACCGTTTCAACATTGTTTATGTCAAAATAAATCAGTACATCGAGTACTGTTGATACGGATCGGTACTGGAACGAGGGACCCATGAACGCCGCTGCCTACAGCATCATCCAGGGCAAGCAGATTCCCTTCACCGCAACTCGGTTACGGAACGACCAGGTTGAGCTCGACCCCCGCAATCCGCGCGTCCAGTACCTCGTTGGCCAATTGGGGGGTGGCATCACACAAGCACAGCTCGACGCCATGATCTGGGATAAGGATCAGGTGAAGGCTCTCGCGCAGTCCATTTTTCAGAATGGCGGTGTCCGCGAACCGATCATTGTCCAGCCGGTCAAAGGTCACTCTGACTGCTACGTCGTGCGCGAGGGTAACTGTCGGAAGGTTTGCAACAGCCACCTTGGGGAACAATACCCTGGAGACGAGCGGTTCGCCTTCATTCCCGCCCACATTTATGAGCATCAGCTAACTGAAGAGGACCTCGCTATTCTCTTGGCCGATCTTCACGTGGCCAAAAAGATCAGTTGGGACGCGTACGAGCAGGCGAAGTACATTCACGACCTCTACGTCGTGTATGGTAAACCCTACGACTGGCTCAGCAGCCATCTTCGGCTAAGCAAGAGTAAAATCAGCGAGAACCTTGCCGCCTATAAGGCGACCACTGACTATCTTCAGGCGCACCCTTCACCGGCGAACATCAAGAAATTTTCCTTCTTCCAGGAACTGATGAAGAAGCGCGATCTGCGCGAGCGGTATGACGAGAGCATGGAGTTCCGCCAGAATTTCTACGGATGGCTTGAGAAGGAGCGCATCACCGACAATAAACAAGTGCGCACGCTGCCAGACATCCTCGTCAATCCAGAGGCCACCAAGGCGCTTGGTTCCCACGGATACGATGCTGCAGCCAAGATTCTGATCAGCAATGATCCAGCCCTCGGAA
>JBOGSL010000212.1:0-10672 GCA_050695395.1 Chloroflexota bacterium
GGCACGTGCCGATGATGGTCAGGCTGCCGCCCGATTCGATATTGCGTGCCGCTCCGAAAAATTTCTTGGGAGGGTACAGGGCCACCGGATCGAGGCCGCCCGACAGCGTGCGACCACTGGGAGCCACCGCGAGATTGTACGCGCGGGCCAACCGAGTAATGCTGTCCAGCAGCACAACCACGTCACGCCCCATCTCCACCACGCGGCGAGCGCGGTCAAGCGTCATCTCGGACACCCTGATGTGATTTTCGGTGGGCTCGTCAAAGGTCGAGCTGAGCACATCGCCCCGCACATGGCGCTGCATGTCGGTAACTTCTTCGGGGCGTTCACCCACCAGCAGCACCATCAAATAGGCATCGGGGTAGTTGGTGGAGATGCCGTTCGCGATGTGCTGCAGGAGAATCGTCTTTCCCGCCTTCGGCGGGGCCACGATCAATCCTCGCTGTCCCTTGCCGATTGGCGCCACCAGATCGATGAGGCGGCAGGACAGATCGCTCGGTGAATTTTCAAGTCTGTAAATCTCATTCGGATAGATGGGGGTGAGCTCGTCGAAGAACGGCCGCAGCCTGGCCACATCCGGCTCAACGCCGTTGACGAGATCCACCCGAAGCAGACCAAGAAACTTCTCACTGTCCTTCGGGGCTCGCGCCTGGCCGGCCACCAGGTCTCCAGTGCGAAGACCGAAGCGCTTGATCTGCGAGGCGGAAACATAGACATCGGTCGGGCCCGGGAGAAATCGCTTATGCCGCAAGAATCCGTAGCCATCGTCCACAATGTCCAGCACGCCCGAAACGTCGATGGTGCCATGGCGCTCGCCCTGCGCCGCCAGGATGCGGAAGATGAGATCTTGCTTCTTGGTGTTGGCAACGTTGGCGACGCCAAGTTCCTGCGCCAGGCCACGGAGGCCGTCCAGCCCCATGCCTTCAAGTTCGTTGAGATGGAGGACTTTCTCGGTGGTTACCATCTGGCCTAATCGGGCACGTACATGGCGCCACTGGGAAGGTTACGTTTCAGACCCATGGAGTGGTGCGTGGTAATGCGCCGAACGGTTCCCGAGCGCGAGCGCATCATGATGCTGTGTGTCTGGGCCGATTCGCCCTGGTAGTGGACACCGGGCAGGAACTCGCCGGGCGTGATCCCGGTGGCGCCGAAAAAGACGTCATCGCTGCTTACCAGGTCATCCAGGGTGAGAACGCGGTCCAGATCCTCATTGCCCGCTTCGATCGCCTTGCGCCGCTCTTCGTCGGAACGCGGCCACAGCTTGCCCTGCATGTCCCCACCCAGACACTTGAGTCCACATGCGGCTAAAACCGCTTCGGGAATACCGCCAATGCCCATGAGAACATCAACGCCCGTATCCTCCGGTAGCGCCGCCATGATCGCCCCGGCGACGTCGCCGTCGGTAATGAGCTTGATCCGGGCGCCGGAGTCGCGAACCTCTTCGATAAGATCCTTGTGCCGGGGTCGATCGAGCAGACAGACGGTGAGGTCCTCCACGTTCCGGTCCATGAAGCGGGCGATACGGATCAAATTGTCTCTTGGGGGCGCGTTGATATCAATAGCGCCTTTCGCCTCCGGGCCGACAGCGATCTTCTCCATATAAACCAGGTGGGGAGCGTAGTACATCGAGCCGCGCTCGGCCATGGCAACCACCGTGATGGCGTTGGGCAGGCCCTTGGCTGTCAGATTGGTTCCATCGATGGGATCGACGGCAACATCGACCTGAGGCTCGCGACCTGTGCCGACCTGCTCGCCGATGTAGAGCATGGGGGCCTCGTCCTTCTCGCCCTCGCCAATCACGACAACCCCGTCCATATCCACGAAACGCAGGGCGTTGCGCATGGCATCAACAGCCGCCTGATCCGCGGCTTCCTTGTCGCCTCGTCCCATCCACCTGGCGGCGAAAAGCGCAGCGGCCTCGGTGACACGGACAAGCTCGAGTGCCAGGTTTCGTTCTAGGGGATGTTCGGTGGTCATCGGAAGGGCCATCCGTTCCTCCCATCGCCGCCGGTCGGCTCGCTACGCGCTCCAATTGTTGTCGGAACCAGCGAGAAATGTGGAAAGAGGGGCAGGGCAGCCCTCATCCAGAGTATAAGTTCGCGCCGGGAGACCGTCAACAAGACGACAAATCGAGCGGTAAACGGGAGATGTGATGCCGCTCCGCGACGATGATGCTCATAACATCCCCGACCGCGACTTCGATCGCATTTTCCGGGTTCACCACCACGTAGTCGTACTTGTCCGTCTGCTCCATCTCAACTCGGGCGTCCTCGATTCTCCTACCAAGATCCTGGCCCGTCTCGGTGCGCCGTCCAACCAACCTGTCTACCAGGTCCGGCCAGGAGGGTGGCGCGAGGAAAATAAAGATGCCGTGCGAGAATCGCTCACCTATCTCCGCCGCACCCCGCACATCAACTTTGAGCAGAACGTCACGCCCGGCATGAAGCGCGTCGCAGACATTCGCGAGCGGCGCCCCGTACCAGTGACCATGCACCTGGGCGGCGGCGAGGAGGCGGCCGGTGCGCATTAAATCGTCGAAGGCGTCGCGATCCACGAAATGGTAACTCTGTCCCGGGGTCTCGTCCGGACGGGGCGGCCGGGTGGTCACGGTTACCGCGTAGTCAATATCCGGGAGCAGTGGCTTGAGCCGGCGGAGGAGCGTGTCTTTGCCCACTCCCGACGGACCGCTGAGAACGATGAGCAAGGGTCCGGGACGCGGCGGCGAAAGCTCCGCGCCATCGGACATTCTCTCTAAGAGGTCCTCGCCGGTCATGTCTCACTCTACCCGCGAACAGGGCGGAGCCTTGCTCTCCCCTCCGCACCCCGTCTCACAGCCTGAACCACCGCCGCGGCTGGAAAGACCACGCGCCCCTGGCCATGGCAAAAGATGTAGCTCGGCCCTCTGTGTCCGTGCCGAGAGAGCAGCCGGGGCAATCTCGCGCACCGTCGCGTCCGGGCGCTCGGGCGAGACGCCTCGCTTCGCTCGCGTCACGGGGACAGAGCCCCGAGCTACATCTCCGGCCGCAAGGACAAAGTCCCGAGCTACATCTCCCGCCTCAAGGACAAAGCCCGGCCGTGGGGAACCGGTTGGGTGAGTAGCATGAGACGCGATATGAAAGACAGGGAACCGGATGCCGTTTGACGCGCTGGCTCTGGCGGCAGTGAGTGACGAAGTCCAGCAATCTATCGGCGACGGCCGGGTACAGAAGATCGTCCAGCCCTCGGAACATTCCGTGGCGCTGCAGATCTATTCGGGGAATCGAGAGTGGCTGCTGCTGTCGGCCGACACCAGCCACGCGCGCATTCAGCTCTCCGACCAGCGGTATGGCAAAGCGTTCGACTCTCCGGGCGGCTTCCTCATGCAATTGCGCAAGCACCTCGATGGCGCGCGTCTGGTCGACTGCGGCCAACTGCCGGGCGAGCGCGTGTTCGTGCTCACATTTAAGGGCGACCGCGTCTATTCGCTCATCAGCGAAATCATGGGAAAGCACAGCAACATCATCCTGGTAGACGATCGCGATGTGGTACTCGGCGCGGTGAAGGTCATACCTTCCAGACTCAGCCGGCTGCGGCCGATTCTGCCGGGGAGACCGTACCGGCCGCCGCCGAAACAGGAACGCGCCGCGATCTACCCGGCCGGGCCGAGGGTGGATCCCCATCTGCTGCCCTCCTCGTTACCTCCTCTACTGAAAGCACTGCCCCCGGGCACGCTACTTCACGAAGCGCTTCTCGGCCTCCTGGAAGGGTGCAGTCCCTTCCTTGCCCGCGAGATCATCCGGCGGACCGGTTTGGATGTCGCAATCTCCGTCGATCAAGCAGACTTGCGAGCAGTGCGGGACGCCGCTGATGGCCTTTACAGTCTCTATCAGTCGCGTGCCTGGGAGCCCAACGTCTTCGGTGAGGACCGGCTCGATTTCGCCCCGTATCGCCCCACGGCGCTTGGAGCGCGGACTGCGCCATCCATGAGCGCGGCCATCGAGATCTGCTTGGGGTCGCGAGAGGCACGCGACGGTCTGGCAGCGGGGCGAAATGCTCTCGTGGCGCGAATAGAACGAGAGAAGCAAAGTCAAGCCAGGCGGATCGCGTCGCTGCAGCGCGGCTTGGATGCAACACGCCGCGCGGACGATGTTCTCGAGGAAGGTCAGCTTCTGGTCGGGTTTCAGCACTTGCCGCGTGCCAACGACCGTCTGGAGATTCCGGAGTTGGGCCGATCGATAAGCCTCGTCCCAGAGCTGACCGTGCAGGCAAACGCCGAACGGCGCTTTCATCGCTATCGGAAGCTGAAGGAGGCGGCGACAAGAGTGCCGCCGCTCATTCGCGAGTCAGAGATTGAGCTGGCCAGATTAGAGGACCTGGAGGCTTTCGCGAGGCTCGCGGAGACCGAGCGAGATCTACGAGATTTGGACCGGCAGACCGCCGGGACTCTGCCCGAAGCGAAGCAGAAGCGGGCGCCGCAGCGACGTCAGCCGGTGCGGCTCGCGCTCAACGGCGCTATCGCACTGGTCGGACGCAATGCCCGCGAAAACGAAGAGATCACGTTCAAGAACGCTGAGCGAGGCGACCTGTGGCTGCATGCACGAAATCGCACGGGGGCGCATGTCGTGCTCCGAACCACAGACTCGCCCGACGAGCACATCATCATGCAGGCCGCCTCTCTGGCCGCTTATCACAGCGAGGCTCGCTCAGAGGGCGCCGTCGATGTCGATGTAACGGAGGTGCGAAACGTCCGGAAGCTCCGCGGTGGAGCGCCCGGCAGGGTAACCTATCGCGAGTTCCGCACGCTGCGCGTGAAGCCGGAAATTGGAGCGTGGGAGCCGAGCAGAGCGAGCGGCGCCAAGACGTGAAAGTCGGCGGGGACGCCGACGTCAAGCGGAGCTACGGCACTCCCGCAGTCTCGTAGAGCTCTCGCGCAATGCGCCTGGCGGCTTCGGTTTCGGTGCCACTCATCATCTTCGCCATCTCCGAGATTCGCTCACGCTCGTCCAGGTACCGCGCCTGCACGTCAGTCCGTTCTTCGATGATCTCCTTCGACACGTGAAGATGATGACCCGCCTGGACCGCCACCTGAGCCAGGTGGCTGATTGAGATAACTTGATGGTCGGCGGACAGGCCACGGAGCCGCTCGCCAACCACCCCACCATCCCTGCCTCCCACGCCCACGTCAACCTCATCGAAGATCAGCGTCGGAACGCGGTCCACCCGCGCCAGCACGCTGCGAAGGGCGAGCATGAAGCGGGACGTCTCACCGCCCGAGGCAACCTTATCCAGCGGCCTCGGCGGTTCGCCGGGATTGAACGACACCAGGAAGGTGACGTGGTCGGCGCCGCTGTTGGTGAACGCCACCCTCCTGCCGTCCGGCAGCTCGATGCCGTGCTCGGCATCCATCTGTTGGATATCGATCTCGAACGCCGTGTGTCGCAGGCCAAGCCCTTGCAGAGCGTGGCCCATGGCCATCTCCATCTGCCGAGCGGCATCTCGGCGAGCGGCCGACAGCTGGGCAAGGAGCTGTCCTGCCTCCTGGGCCTGGCGCTCAACCTCACCCGCAAGGACGTCCAGACGTTCTTCCGGATTACCGAGAACCTCGAGCTCTCGCGCAACCTCTTCTCCGAAGTCAATCACCTCGGATAATGTTGCCCCATATTTCCGCTTGAGGCGGGCGATATGGTCCAGACGCTCCTCAACGGCCTCGAGCCGGCCCGGATCAATCTGTATCGTGTCCTGATACCGGCGTAGATCCTGGAGCATATCTTCGAGCTCGAGATGCGCTCCCTCGACACGCTCGGCAAGCTGCGACTGATCCGGATCAATTGCGGCAAGCTCTGCCGCAGCCGTCGCCGCTCGATAGACTGCCTCGACAGCGCCGCCTACCTCTCGTCCTAGCTCGTCGATCGCCTGGGTCGCAAGCAAGCTTCGCTTCTCCACGCTCAGCAGCAGACTGCGCTCGGCCAGGAGCTCTTCGTCCTCGGCCGCCGACAATGCGGCGCCCTGGATCTCCGCATGCTGAAACCTCAAGAGATCCAGCCGTTGTTCAGCCTCGCGACGCCCTTCCCGGAGCCGGCGTAGCTCATCGCGTCCCCGCGAGAAGGCACGGAGCGCGTTCGCCGTGCGTTCGCGCGATTCAAGGAGATCCCCGTAGCGGTCAAGCGCATCCAGCTGGGCGTCGCGCTTTAGCATGGAGAGATGGTTGGATTGGCCGTGGATGTCAACCAGACCGGCGCCGAGAGAAGCCAGGGTGGCAAGGGGGATGGCACGTCCGTTGATCCGAGCCGTGCTGCGACCGGAAGCGCCGAAGTCTCGACGGAGGATCAGGGTTCCGTCGTGCTCGATTCCCTGCTGGCTCAACAGTTCTCGCTCCGGAAAGCCGTCGGGCAGCTCGAAAATCGCCTCGATCGCTCCGTTTGAGGCACCCGCCCGTATGGCGTCGCTCGAGGTTCGTCCGCCCAGAACCGCCTGCAGAGCGTCAACCAAGATCGACTTGCCGGCGCCGGTTTCACCCGTGACGACGGTAAATCCTTCCTCGACACGCACCTGCAGATGCCCGATGATGGCGAAGTTGTCTATCGTGAGTTCCGTCAGCATGCTTCAGCGTAGGCGATCCGATATCGCCTGATAGAAGTAGCTGACGGGACCGAGCCGGGCAAATCGAGCGAACGTCTGGCTACGCCGAACCGTCACGGTGTGATCCGGCTCGAGAGGCCGCTCGTCCGAGCCGTCCACGCTCATCACCGCTGCTCGTTCGCTCGCCAGGGTGAGCCTCACCTCCGTGTCCGAGGGAAGGATAATCGACCGCCCGATGTTCAGATGCGGGGCCACCGGCGTGAGCATGAAGTTTCTGTCCTGGGGAAACATGATGGCGCCCCCGGCGGCCAGCGAGTAAGCGGTCGAGCCGGTCGCCGTGGCGACGAGTACCGCGTCCGCCGTATACGTCAAGAACGGCACGGAGTCCAGAGCCGTCTGGACGTGGATGGCCCGCGGGGAGAGTCCGCGGGCTACGGCGAGTTCATTCAGGGCGAGAAAGGTCTCCTCCCCTCCGTTTCCGTCGAGCTTGACATCCAGCATGCTCCGCTCTTCGACCCAGAAATCTCCCTCGATCACCGCCGGCAAGCACTTGCGCAGGTCTTCGGGAGTAAGCTCTGCAAGAAATCCCACCCGTCCCAGATTGACGCCGAGCACGGGCGCGCCGCACGGCGCCACTTGCCGAGTGATCTGGATGATCGTGCCGTCGCCGCCCAGCGCCACGACCAGGTCTTTTCCGCACGCGTCTCGACGGACCGTCTCGGCATCCCAACCCGAGCCCAGCACGGCCTGGGCGCCTGCTTCACCGAGTGCTCCCTGAAGCCATCGGGCCTCCTCGATCGCGCGCTGGCGGTGGGGGTGAAAAAGGACGGCGACGTTGTGAAGCACTCAGGACCTCGGCAGGCGACTCTCTGACGTCGCCTGGAGCAGTGTACCGTAACCGCAACACGCCCTATCCCGGGCCCGGCAGAGCTCCATCTATCAACTCTGCCAGTCGATCGTCGGAGATATCCGTCCCTCGCTCGCTCAGGCTCAGCCGAACCAAAAACTCGACGTTTCCTGCCGGCCCTCGGATCGGGCTGGTCGTCAGGTCCAGTACGGACCACCCGTTTGTCGCTGAGTAGCGGAGCACGTCGGCGAGGACCTGCCGCCAGACCGACGGATTGCGAACAACGCCGTGCTTGCCGACCAGTTCCTTGCCGGCTTCAAACTGCGGCTTGATGAGGGCCACCACCTCACCGCCTTGTCGAACCAGATGCGCCAGGGCGGGCAGGATGAGTCGCAGGGAGATGAAGGACGCGTCCACCACGGCCAGGTCGATCGGCTCAGGCAAATCCTCCACGTGCCGGATGTTGGTGCGCTCCATGACCACCACTCGTTCATCGTTTCGCAGCTTCCAGGCAAGTTGCCCGTACCCCACGTCGATGGCATACACCCGCTTCGCGCCGCCTTCGAGCAGCACATCGGTAAAGCCCCCGGTCGACGCGCCGACGTCGACCGTCACCTGCCCCGACACCGACATTCCGAAGCTCTGAAGCGCGTGATCTAGCTTGAGGCCGCCGCGGCTGACATAGGGAACGGGCTGATGCACAAGCTCGATGGGCGCGTCCACCGGCACCTGCTTGCCGGCCTTGGTCGCAACCTGGCCGTCGACGGTGACGGTTCCGGCCATGATCACGGCTTGAGCGCGAGTTCGCGTCTCAGCCAGTCCGCGTTCCACGACCAACTCGTCCAAGCGTTTCGTAGCGGCTTTGGCGCTCACTGCTCACCCGCCGGCGAGCACTTCCAGGCTGACCGTCTCTATCGAGGGCACGAATGAGAACATTGCCTCGGCCCGACGAGCGAAGCTCTCGGCCGCCCCGGTTACGAGAAAGCGGTGACACGGCACTCCTTCCGCCGCCATGTCGAGATCGACGATGGTTCGCCTAGCTTCGAGTGCTGCCGCCTCCGCCGAATCGAGAATATGAACCTCGGGGCCGACGAGCGCCTGAAAGATATCCCGCGCCAACGGGAAATGAGTGCAGCCCAGGATAAGAACATCGATCTGGACGTCCTGGATCTCGGCCAACAGTGGCGAGAGCCGTCCCGCGATTTCGTCTCGCGCACACACGCCGCGCTCTATCAGCGGGACCAACCACGGGATGGCCCGCTCCACCGGGGTGATTCCTCGATCGATTTTCTGAAGCGCCATGCGGTAGGCCCCGCTCGCCACGGTTCCCTCCGTTGCGACCACACCCACCCGCTTCGTGATGGTTTCGCCGGCCGCGGCTCGCGCGCCCGGCTCAATTACCCCGATCACGGGAAAATCGTATCGATCGCTCAGGCGATGATAGGCCGCGGCCGTGGCCGTATTGCATGCGACCACCAGCAGCTTGATGCTTTGGCCCGCCAGAAGATCACCGAGCTGAAGCGCGAAAATTTCCACTTCCCGCTGATCTCTTGGACCATAAGGGCACCGCGCCAGGTCGCCTAGGTAGATAGTCGACTCGCCTGGAAGACAGCGATGCAGTGCTTCCAACACTGTCAGGCCGCCCACACCCGAATCGAATACGCCGATCGGCCTGTTGTCAGACATCTCGCCCTCGCGCCGTGATGGGAAACGGGCGATTGTAGCGACCGAGCAGCGATCGCACCCGTACCCCAATAACCTCACGAAACATGGTGAGGGAGTCGTAGCCGGGGCGGACCCGACTATCGGCATCGAAATACCAATCGATGCCTAGCTCTTGCATGCGGTAACCAAGCTTCCGTGCCAGGAAGAGCACCTCCACGTCAAAGGCGAAGCCGGTGATGGTCTGTCGTCGGAAAATGTCCTCGGCTGTGGTCCTGCGGAATGCCTTGAAGCCACACTGAGTGTCCTCGACGCCGGGGACCGCAAGGAGTTGCACAAGTCGGTTGAAGACGCGGCCCATGACGTGGCGGTGTCGCGGCTCGCCGTAGCGCCGCGCGCCGCTTGCTTCACGCGACCCGATCACCACGTCTGTTTGCTGCAGAAGCGGGAGAAACCTGTCGATGGTTTCGGGCGGCATGGAGAGATCGGCGTCGCACAGGAAGACGATCTCGCCCCTCGCCTGCAGTACCCCCGTCCGGGAGGCCACGCCTTTACCTCGCTGTTCTAGGATGATGAGCTGTAGCCCGGCCAGAGACGACATCGCCTTCCGCACCACCTGAGCCGTCCGATCGGTGCTGCCATTGCTGACCACCAGGATCTCCCACGGATACGGCTTGTCCGCCAGGAAAGTCTGGAGGCGGGCCAAAGCTCCCGGCAGGCGAGCCTCTTCGTTGTAGGCGGGGATAACGATGGACAGACGCGGAGAGCTGGCTATGGGACGGTTCCTTGGCAACAAGTGGGCCAATTATAGGCGTATGATGGGCTGCGAAAGGCTATGAATCAACTCTGGGCGCCGTGGCGCATGCCGTACCTCGACGGCACCGAACCGAAGCAGGATTGCATCTTCTGCAATCGCAACCCGGACGAAGATGAGCAGAACTACGTGGTCTATCGAGGTGCGCGGAATTTCGTCATGCTGAATCTGTATCCGTACAGCTCGGGGCACCTCATGGTGATTCCCTACGAGCACGCGGGCTCCATCACCGCCCTTCCGTCCGAAACGGGCAGCGACATGCTCGCCACGGCTGCACTGTCGGTCAGCGCACTGTCGAAGGTGATGCACCCCGAGGGATTCAACCTCGGGGTGAACCAGGGAGCCGTGGCCGGCGCAGGAATTGCGGATCACATCCACCTGCACGTCGTGCCGCGCTGGGCCGGTGATACCAACTTCATGCCGGTGCTGGCCGAGGCCAAAGTGATGCCCGAGTTGCTGAGTGCTACCGCCGCCAAGCTTCGGCCGGTGTTCGCCGTTCTGGCCACCGCGTGACGCGTCTCGCCGTGGCGGCGCTGGTTCTGGCGATCGTTGGGCTTGCCTGGGCCGTTCAGCCATTTCCCGGCCACCCCGTACGGATCGATCACGCGCGCAGGCTGGATCGGCCGGCTGTCCCCCTGCCGACACTTGGCGGGTAAAGCGATTGCGGGTGCCGCGGGACACGTCGCTGCCACTGAGATGAAGGGCCCCCTGGGCAAACGTATATTCTGAGAAGCGCGGAGCCAAGCAAGTATGGGAGGCACTTCTCTTGAATGACGACCAGTATTCCTTCT
>JBOGSL010000213.1:0-7109 GCA_050695395.1 Chloroflexota bacterium
CCATGATGGAGGAGGCTCTTCGGCAAAAGGGGACACCGGTGGCGCACATCGGCTTCGAGGGAGAAGGACACGGTTTCCGGCGGGCCGCCAACATGCAGCGAGCTCTCGAAGCCGAACTCCACTTCTACTCAAAAGTCCTGGGATTGGAGTTGCCGGAGCCAGTACAGCCGGTGGAAATCGCGAATCTGGCGGGGGCGGGGACATAGAGTCCGGCCGCAAGCTCGCGCTCGTAGCGGCGGCCGGCGATGTCGCGATCTTGCTTATCTTCGCGGCCGCGGGCAGAGCGAGCCACCACGAAGTCGGGGCCGAGTCGCCTGCTGGGATCGTCGCCACAGCGCTTCCATTTCTCGTCGGCTGGGCGATCGCGGCCTGGCGTCTCAAGCCGTACGAGTATCAGAAGCTGATCGTCTCGGGAAAGAGCGCGCGGGCCGCGGCCGGTACCTGGCTCCTCGCCGGTGTCATCGGTTTGTTCGTTCGGTCGTTGCTTGAGTTCCAAATCGTGCCGCTGCCATTCGTCGTTATCACCCTGGGATTCAACGGCGTCCTTCTGGTTGCCTGGCGCGCGCTTCTGCCCCGCTTGGCCAGGCAGCAATAATCTTCAAGACTCGCTGGTGCGACGGGGGGTCGCGAGGCGAAACGGTAGATCAGGCCAGCAACGCGGATCCGGATCTGGAAGGTATTCTCCAGTGCTCTCCCAGACTCGATACTGCCAACGCGGCCCATGCGCGCCGATGTCTTTCAACGCGTCGGCGAGCGCGTCAATGTCGTCGCGCGTACTTCCTATCCCGAGGCTGGCCCGGACCGCGCCAGGAACGTGTTCTCGATGGCCCGAGGCGATTTCGTCGCGGATGCGTTCTCGCCCGGATGCGTCGCAGGCAAGCAGTCGCTGGAGGTACGGGTGGGCACAGAAGCAGCCGTTGCGCACTCCGATCCCGTACTCCGCACTCAGAATAGCCGCCAACAGGCTGTGATGAACCCCATCCAGATTGAAGGTGGTGATCGCAAGGCGTGGCACGGCGCTCCCGGCAAAAAGCTGATAAAGGACGAGGCCCTCTATCGCGTCCAGCCGCCTGCGCGCGTAGCCCGCGAGTTCGGCCTCCTCGCCTGCCAGGCGAGCCATTCCAAACCTCTGCAGTTCGCGGCACGACGCGCCCAGAGCCACAGCGCCCGCAACATTGGGCGACCCGGCTTCCTGACGGTCCGGGAGCGCCGACCACGTCACATCGCTGGTCGTCACGAAATCCACCGCGCCGCCGCCGACGAGAAAAGGCTGCGACCCCGACAGCCAATCCGGCCTCCCAATCAGGACACCGGCTCCGTACGGGGCGTACATCTTGTGACCGGACATGGCGAGGTAATCCACACCGAGATCTCGCATATCGATCGGATGGTGAGGCGCCAACTGTGCCGCATCGAGTAGCACTCGCGCGTTGTACCGATGCGCAAGGGCGGTGATTTCGGCCACCGGCCAGATTTCGCCGGTGACGTTCGAAGCACCCGTTACGGCTACAAGCGGCTGGCCGACTGTCCGTTCCAGAGCGACTTCCAGGCTCGATAATATTCCGTCGAAGGTGTCGGGCGCGGGCAGATATCGGGCGCGCCCCCTCCAGGGGAGTAGGTTCGCATGGTGCTCGATCTCGAAGGCCAGAACCTCGGTGCGGTCGGGTAGGCAGCTCGCCAGGAGATTGATGGCTTCGGTGGTGTTGCGTGTAAAGACGACAGCGTCGTCGTCCCCCACATTGAAGAACTCCCGAATAGCATCGCGCGCGCCCTCGAACGCGGCGGTTGAGAGCTGAGACTTGAAGCCGGCGCCGCGGTGCACGCTGCTGTACCAGGGAAGCATGGCATCGACCGCGGCGGCAACAGCGGTGAGGGGGGGCGTGCTCGCTGCAAAGTCTAGATTGACGTACCGGCGCGTCTCCCCGTTGACGAGAGGGACGGAGCGATCCGACCCCACAATGCTGAGATCACCAGGGGGCTCGGACTCGGATCGATCGAAAAGCGTCATCACCTCATGGTACGACCGTAAAAGGCGGTGTCACGGGCCTGGTGGGTCGTGGTGACGAAGTACGTTCGGAGCAAGACGAATTGTCGCGGCCCTCTGCGCGGTCCGCGCCTCGGCCACGCCGTATCGTCAGGCGACCTCGTGCAATCCGCCGGTCGCTCGCTCCCAGTTCAGACCAAAATCCTCGAATATCACCCTGGCCGCGTTCCGGCCGGGAAGGCCGGAAACTGACCCGCCCGGATGCGTACAGGCGCCCGTGAGGTAGAAGCCCGGTAGGGGCGTGCGGTAGCCGTTCCAGAGAGGGGCCGGACGATACCACCCGCTTTGATCGGCAGCCCCGGCGCCGCCGTGGCAAGAACCCTT
Organism: Chloroflexota bacterium; assembly: GCA_050695395.1. Taxonomy (GTDB): domain Bacteria; phylum Chloroflexota; class UBA5177; order UBA5177; family UBA5177; genus JBOGSL01. The sequence goes on from JBOGSL010000213.1 coordinate 2,369, forward strand.
GAAATTGTTTGGGTTGCGCCGCTCCAGATCGAGAGGACTCTCAATGAAGTAGCCAAGCACATGCTCGCGGCGCAAATTAGAGGTGCGGGAAAGATAGACATCGAGCAGGCGGTCTGCAACGGCATCCTTTATCTCATCCCAGTGCTTTGAGCCATCCCTCAGGGCGTACGGCAAGACGGCGATGACCTTCAAGGTGTGGTGGCCGGCCGGGGCCCGAGTGGCGTCCGCCACAGAGGGACTGAGGCACAGCAGAAAGGGTTCATCCACACGTACCCGACCCCGGCGAAAGTCGGCCAAGATCGCTCGAAGATTGTCAATCGAGCTGAGCACGCCCATCGCCACGGCGGGTTCGCTTTCGCCTTGCGTCGCGTACCGCGGAGCCTCGTTCAGCGCGTAATGTCCCACAAACATCGTCAGCCCCGTTCGCCACCGACCGATTGAGGCTGACAAGTCCTCGTCGATAGCCGACCCGATCGCCGCCGGGAGTTGCGTGATATGTGCCGAGCTGAGCACTCCTCGCCCTGCGCGATATTCGGTTCCGTCATCTGTTACAGCACCGACGGCTCGGCCGTTCTCTATCACGATTTCTCGCACCCGCGAGTCGCAGATCACCTCGCCACCGTGGTCGCGCACAAATCGGATGAGTGCCGCGGGTAGTTCCCCGGAGCCACCCCTCGGGATCACCCAGCTCTGGTCTTGCCGGCCTGCTGCGAGGGAGAAGGCGAGGAGGCCGGTCCCGGGCTCGTCGATTGGTTCGAGCGTCATGCTGGCCAACCAGGCCATGAACGTCTGGACGCTGGGATGCTGAAACCGTTCCTGGATCACCTCGAGAGCACTCGCTAGCTTCAGCCTCAGGCCCTCATCTCCGAGCGGGCCGCTACGCCAGAGGCGAGCAGAGCTCTCCGGATCGAGCGGTGGTGCGCCTCGCTCGACCGATTGGAGCGGTTTTAAGTCGGTCCAGTCGGCCAGGAGGCGCCGATATGCCAAGGCGTCGTGCGGCGATACGCGACCGATTTCGCGCTCGGTTCGTTCCACCTCCCGATACATGGTGAGCGATTCCCCGGGACCAAAGCTGACCGTGCAAACCGGGTCCGGGCGAATATACTCCAGACCATAGCGATCAAGAGGTAACTCGCGGTTGCGCAACATGGGATTGGACTGGATTAGGGTATGTGCCGTGGAGCACACATCGTGATGAAAGCCGGGCAGCGTCAGCTCGGCCGTCATCGTATCGCCTCCGGCGCGGCTCTGTCCCTCGAGAACCAGTACCTTTTGTCCGGCCCCCGCGAGGTAGGCTGCTGAAATCAGCGCATTGTGACCGGCTCCGACCACGACGACATCGGCTTCGAAATTTTTGATCATGAAGCCAGCGCCCCGCCCAGATAGAGAGTCCCTACCTCTGGATTTTCTAGTATGGTCGAAGCCGGGCCACTCAAACGCACCGTACCACCCTCCATCACCAGCCCATGGTCCGAAATACCGAGGCCCGAGCGAGCGTTCTGTTCGACCAGAAGTATCGTCTTGCCCGCGTCTTTCATCAGCTTGACCTTCTCGAACACAGATCTGAGAGTCTTGGGGTCCAGGCCCATAGAGGGCTCGTCTAGCAGAACCAGCCGGGGGTCCAGCATCAGGCCGCGCGCAAATTCAATGATCTTCTGCTGCCCTCCAGATAGGCTGCCCGCCTTGTCGTTCGCTCGTTCCTTCACCAGCGGAAACATCTCAACAACCGCGTCCAGACGCTTTCTGACGAGAGCTCGATCTCGAATTGTGTAAGCGCCTAGTTCGACGTTGCGCCGCACGGTCATCTGCGGAAATAGGCTCCGTTCCTGAGGAATCTGGACGATTCCCCGTGCCAGCGCGTGCCGCGGTGTCATCCCTGAGATCTCCATTCCGTCGAACGTGATGGAACCGCGGCTCGGTTTGAGAAGACCGCTGATTGCCCTTAGTACTGTCGATTTACCCGCGCCGTTTGGCCCGACAACGCACGTGATACCGCCTTCCTCGACATCGAGGTCGACGCCGCGAAGCACATCTCCCCCTCCATATCCTGCGACCACTGACTCTAACGTCAAGAGCATCATCAATCTCCCAGGTAAGCATCGAGCACAGCGCGATTCGAGCGTATTTCGGCCGGCTCCCCGGTGGCTATGGTGGCGCCGCGATGCATCACGGTAACTCTGTGACAGAGATCCATCACGAAGGTCATGTTGTGCTCCACGATGAGGAAGGTCGTGCCCTGCCGGTTGAGGTCGCGGATGCGATCCGCCATAAAGCCGATCATCGTCGGATTCACACCGCCGGCCGGTTCGTCCAACAGAATGACCGAGGGCTGGGCCATCAAAATGGAGGCGAACTCGAGAAGCTTGCGTTGCCCGTACGACAGGCTGGCGGCAGGCAAGGATGAGACATTGGCAAGGCCAACGTATTCCAGAGTAGACAGAGCCCGCTCTTTCTCCTGCGACGCGCTCCAGCCGCGAACCAGTGCTCGCAAGCCGGAACGTTGAGCCGCGACGTGAAGATTTTCCACGGCTGTTAGTCGCCCGAAGACGCGAGTCAGCTGAAAGGTGCGGCCTATGCCGAGATGGAAAATCTCACCGGGTCCCCGTCTCAAGATGCCTTTGCCACGAAACTCAACTGCGCCTGCGTCGGCTCGTTCGTAGCCCGTGACGACATTGAAGAGCGTCGTCTTACCCGATCCGTTCGGCCCGATCAGGCCGCCGATCTCGCCCTCTCGCAGTTCCAGGCCGCAGCCGTTCAGTGCTTGGATACCGCCGAACGATTTGGTGACGCCCCGCACCTCGAGTAAATTCATGGTTGCACCTTGCTCTTGGGCAACGCGGCTTCGGCCGGCTTTCTCGCGCCAAGGTGTAGCGACGGCGGAGCCGAGCGATAACGAAGCAACAGAGATCGCAGGCTCGGGATCACGCCCTGGGGCATGAGAAGAATAATGACGAGAAAAAGCGCCCCGTAGAGCACAAGGTACAAACCGCTGGAACCGTAGGTGAAGGCAAAATACTGTTGAGCGGTTTCGATCACGATAGCTCCCAATACCGGACCGAAGAGCGTTCCCAGACCACCGGCGAATACCATGAGCGCCATAGCCAGATCGTCGAGGGGATTGAAGGCCACCGCCGGGTAGATGTACGTCACGAAATACGCGTATAGCCCCCCGGCCATGGCGATGAAGAGGGCGGCAATGACGAAGGCCGCCAGCTTGGACAATGCCACAGGCACTCCCAAGCCCAAAGCCCGATCTTCGTCGTCTCTGATCGCCAGCAAGCCAAGGCCGAATTTAGAGTTCCGAATTCGCCACGAGACGAGGAGTACCAAGAGCAACAGGGCGAGGCCGGTGTAGTAGAAGGGGACGTTGAACGCGCTACCGGTCCAGAGCGGGATCGGCAACCCGAGCCCGGCCGATCCGGCCGTGATATTCGACAGGTTGGTGGCCAGCAGTTGGCCGATAAAGAGCATGGCGATCGTGAGCACCACGAAAACGTGGCGCCTGGTTCGGAGCGTGATCACGCCCAGGGGGATGGCGATCACGCCTCCCGCCAAACCCACCACCGGCAGCAAGAAGAAGGGCGCGTACCCTCCGCTAACGGACCAGTGTTGGCTGATCAAGCCAAGCGTGTAAGCCCCAACGCCAAAAAACGCCGCGTGCCCGAGCGAGATGTAGCCGGTGTAGCCTCCGAGAATGTTCCACGCACTGGCCATGACGGCATAAATCAAGGCGAAGACGGCCAATTCTGTAACGAGCCCGTTGCTGAACAGCCGCGGAAAGGCAATCGCTATCGCTAGAGCCACCAGGCCCAGGGCCAGCTTCGCGAATCGCATCACTGGCGCCGAGCTTCGAGTTGACCGAAGAGGCCACGTGGCCGAATGAGGAGTACCACAGCCAGCAAGACGAAGAAGACAGTCGTGGCCCAGATAGGGGACCAGACTACCGCCGTCACGTCCTCGATTACCAGCATGAAGAGCGATGCGATCAAGGCGCCGGCAAGGCTGCCCATGCCGCCGAGGATAATTATCACCAGAAGGCGCGAGATGAGGTCGTACGAGCTCCCCGGATCGAACTGGTTGATCGCGCCGAAGGCCATGCCACCCGCTGCCGCAAGGGCCACGCCCACCCCAAACGTGATCGCCGATACGCGCCCCACATCGATCCCGATCAGTTCAGCAGCGACTCGATTTTGCATGGTGGCTCGTAGGGCGTGGCCGAACTTCGTCCGGTAGAGAAGCAGGTAGAGACCTCCGAGCAAGACAACGCTCAGGGCGAAAGCGAAAACGTAGATGTATGCCACGTAGGTGCCACCCAACGGGAAGGAGTCGTTTACATACCAGGCAGGAATCTCGACGTAATTCGTCGTGAAGATCAGACCCAGCACACCCTCGATGATCAGTGCGACCGCGAAGGTGACCAGGATCGAGAGCATGGTGCGCTCGCGCTTCAGGCGTCGAATGAAGACAATCTCGATGAACACACCGAGTAGAAACATCAGCGGCATGGTGACGAGCAGGCCAAGAAAGGGATCGATGTGCATTTTGACAGCCAACTCGTAGCTGAGGTAAGCACCGAGCACCACCAGCGCACCCTGGCCGACATTGATGATATCCATCACGCCAAAGATGAGGGTGAGGCCGGAGGCCATCAGAGCATAGACACCGCCGCTGAAGATGCCCAGGACGATGGCCCCCAGGATGAGATCCAAGCGATTAAGCTCCTTGGGCAGGAGGGAAGACC
>JBOGSL010000214.1:0-5691 GCA_050695395.1 Chloroflexota bacterium
GGCCCCTATAGCCGGTCGATTACCGGTATTCCCAGCACATCCGCCGCGTTGCCGAGCACATCGCGCACCGTCTCGATGAGAAGTAGCCGTGCCTTTCGAAGCTCGGCTTCGGCGTTCAGCACGCCGCAGTCGCGGTAGAACTGGCTGAAGATGCCGGCCAGCTCGTAAGCGTACTCGGCCACAAGATTCACGGCCATGGTACGAGCGGCGGTTTCGAGCGCGGCGGGCCAGCCGGCCAGATGCATGATCAAGCGCCTCTCTTGCTGGTGGCCCAGCAGCTCTACGTTCGCCTGCTCAATCTCCTCGGGCCGGATGCCGCTCTCAGCGGCCTTGCGCAGAATCGCAAACATTCGCACCAGGGCGTACTGAATGTACAGCGCTGTGTTGCCGTCGTACGACACCACATCGGCTACATCGAAGACGATATCGCGGGTCGGATTGTACTGGACCATGAAGTAGCGGACCGCGCCCACGCCCACCGCTTCCGCGATCTGACGCATCTCCTCCTCGGTCAGCTCCTCGCCCTTCTCGCGCACGCGCTCGTGTGCCACCCGCACCGCCTCGTCGATCACCGCGTCGCCGCTGATTGCGGTTCCCTTGCGCCCGCTCAATTGGCCCTCGCTCGTGCTGACCAGTCCGTATGCGAGATGGACAAGCTTATCCGCCGCTTCCGGAAAACCGGTAGCTACAAGCGCATCCTTCACCGTTTGCTGGGCGGCGCTCTGATGCACCCCGATGATGTTGATCACGCGGTCCGGCGGCGGCCTCCGGCCCTCTTCGCCGTGTAGAGCCGTGGACCAAAGTTCGTGGTCGTTCGGTTGAAGCTTGTACTGGACGTACCGGAGCCGATCCGGCAACCGGTGAAACTTCCAGAGGTGATAGGCGATGTCTTTGGCCACGTATGTCGGCAGGCCGCTCGAGCGGATCAGCACCTCCGCCTTCTCGTCGGGTCCTGGTTCTCCGCTCGGGTAAATGACCGTGGCCCCAGCGTAGCGGCCCTCCTCGGGACGCGCCACGGCAGGCGACTCATCCAGCCGCGTCATCGCCTCGGCAAATGTGCCCGACTCCACGAGGTTGCTTTCCCAGTTGAGCAGATCGTAGTAGATGCCCAGCCGGTAAGCGGTCTCAAGCTGCGCGTCGAGAATGCGCGTCTGAACCGGATGATACTCACCGAGTTCGAGTTGGTGCATGGTCGCCACGAGCTGCGCCTGTAGCCGTTTGATGTTCTCCAGTCGCGCCTCGACGCTCTGAAGCTCGTCGCCGCCGGCTTCGCCCAGCCGTTGTTTCAGGCGTGGCTCCGCCGCCAGCTCGCTCGCAACCTTCGTATAAAGCCTGCCGACGTAGTGATCGAACTTTTCGCGCGGCTGCTCGGCTTCGGGAAAATCGCGCAGCGCCACGATCGCCTGCGCCGCTTGCAGCCCCGTGTCGTCGATGTAGTTCTGTACTTCAACTTCGTGCCCTATGCGGCGGAGCACCCGAGCAATCACGTCGCCTAGCACCGCATTCCGCACGTGCCCGATGTGCCACTCCTTGTTCGGGTTGACCGAGGTGTGCTCCACCACCACATGCTCGCCGGCAGCGGCCTCACCGTAGCTCATGCCCGCCGCCCGGATGCCTTTGATCAGGAACGGCACAAACGTGTCATAGTTCAGACGAAAATTCAGGTGACCAGCGGCCGCGTCGACGCTCTGTATGAACCGAAATACCGGCTGGAAACTCGCCGCTATCTCCGCAGCGATCTGGTTAGGCGGTTGCCGGCGTTCTCTCGCCAGCAAAAACGGCGCGTTCGACGCCCGCTCCCCCATGCCCGGCCGCGGCGGAGGGCGCAGCTCGATGCGCTCCGCCGGAACGCCCTGCTGTTCCAAAAACCGCACAATTTCGGCGTCAAAATCGGCCAGCGGATCGAATGATGCCACGCTCGATCATAGCCGCCACGATGCTAGAATCCGCCAGAATTCACCCATGCTTCTCTCCGATAAGCGCATCCTTGAAGAGCGGGATCGAGGCAACATCGCGATCGATCCCTTCGACTCGCGACAGCTCGGCACCAACTCGTACGACTGCCGGCTGGGCGAGTGGTACTTTCAACCCACGCAATTCCTGGACGTGGTGGATTTCACCGACCAGGCCCAGGCACTTGCGTTTTGGGGCGAGCCGGTACGGGCCGGCCCGACGATCACCGTCAAGCCGGGGACGACCATCCTGGCGCACACGCAGGAGGTAATCGGGGCCACGAACGGCATCACCACCTCGATGCGCGCCCGCAGCAGCATTGGGCGATCGGGTTTATCCGTGTGCAAGTGCGCCGGTGTGGGCGACGTGGGCTACATCGCGCGCTGGACCATGGAGATCAGCAACCACTCTACCTGCAGCATCACCCTCCCTGTCGGGATCCGAATCTGTCAGATGGAGTTCAACTGGGTGGGCGAGACGCTGCGCGAGTACGGCGGGAAGTACGGGCAGGCGAGCGAGTGGTCGCCGTACGACATGTTGCCGCGCCTGTACCTTGATTGGGACATGCCGGAGATTCGGGCTGCCCGCGCGGCGAGATGAGCGTCGAGACCGGCCTCTGTAGCCGGCACCATCGCGAGACGGCGCTCCGCTGCGGGAAATGCGACCAGTACATCTGTCCACAGTGCGTCGTCCCCACGCCGGTGGGGTCGCGTTGCCGGGAGTGTGCCCAGCTGCGCCGCGCCCCCCAGTTTCAAGTCGACCCGATCTTACTGGTGAAAGCGGGCGTGGCGGGCCTGGTCACGAGCCTCGTGGTCTGGTACCTCATTCGCCTTGTCCCGTACCTGGGCTACTTCCTCAGCATTGTGGTGGGGGCGGCCGTGGGCGAAGTGATGAGCCGTCTGGCTCGGCGCAGGGCAAGTCGCTGGCTCGAAGCTGTTGCCGTGGCGGATATCGTGATCGGCTTGCTCGTCGTGGTAGCGATCGAAGACAACGGAACCACCTCGCTCCTCAGCGCCGCGCGCGGGACGGGCTCCGGCTTGTTCGGCCTGGTGATTCCCATGGCCATCGCCTCGGTGATCGCGGTGTTGCGGCTACGACGATGATCCGTGCGATTGGGAGCACGGCCCCATGACCGGGGGACCGACCATCGGCTATGCTGCCGGTGAGCGCGCCAGTTCATGCAGTATGACGACTATCGCTACGCACACTCGCTAGAGACCATGCGTTATCGGTCCAAGGATACCGACGTGCTGCTCAACCGCGTCCTGGTGTACGGCGGGCTCGTGGCCGTGGCGGCGGCGGCGTACTTTCTAGTCGTGGCCTACTTCGGGTTGAAGCTCCATCGGGGCAACGACCTCACGCTCTCCCTGCTTGTCGCTCTCGCGCTGGCAATCGTGTTTCAACCGCTTCGCAACTGGCTGCAGCGCCGCGTCAACCACATGATGTACGGCGAGCGAGACGATCCGTACTCGGTGGTCACTCGATTGGGCCGCCGGCTCGAGGCGTCACTCGAGCCGGAGACGGTGCTTCCCGCGATCGTCGCTTCAGTCATCGATGGTCTGGGTGTATCGTATGCGGCGATCGCTCTGAGGCGCGGGGAAGCCGAAGTTGTCGCCGCCTCTGCCGGGTCGCCCACGCTCGACCCGCTCCGCCTGCCGTTGGTCTACCGGCAGCAGACGGTTGGGGAGCTGATTGTGGGCAAGCGATCGGGCAATGCTTTTACCCGCAGCGATCGACGGCTGCTCGATGACGTAGCTCGACAGGCGGGCGTGGCAGCGTACGGGGTGGGCCTCACGGCAGATCTGCAACGATCGCGGGAAGCACTGGTGACAGCCCGCGAGGAAGAGCGCCGCCGTCTGCGGCGCGACCTGCACGATGGCCTGGGTCCCTCCCTTGCCAGCCTCATGCTCAAAGTAGGCGGCGCTCGGCGGCTTCTATCCCCCGATTCGCCCGCCGATGCGGTCCTGGCCGACGTGCGCCAGGACATGAGTGCGATGATCGCCGATGTGCGGCGTCTCGTGTACGATCTCCGACCTCCCGCGCTCGACGATCTGGGTTTGGTCGCGGCCATTCGCAATCAGGCGGCCCAGTACGATCAACAGCTGGATATATCGGTGGAAGCGCCGGAGAAGCTCGACTCGCTTCCGGCGGCGGTCGAAGTTGCCGCGTACCGAATCTGTCAGGAAGCAATGACGAATGCGGTGAGACATGCTCAAGCTCGCCGGTGTCTCATCCGGCTGACGCTCGATAACGGCCTGCAGATCGAGGTGGAGGACGACGGGAAGGGCCTCGCGGCGGACCACAAGCCGGGAATCGGCCTCTCGTCGATGCGAGAACGCGCGGCCGAACTGGGTGGAATCTGCCGGCTGGGTCCAAGCGGGCTCGGGGGGACGCGCTTGCTGGCCCGGCTGCCCGTGACGGAATAATCATGGAGCGGCTTCAGATCCTCCTCGCCGACGACCACCCGGTGTTTCGCTCGGGCATTCGAACGCTGTTGGGGACGGCGCCCGATCTTCTAGTCGTCGGGGAAGCCGGCGACGGCGGCCAGGCCGTCACCATGAGTCAAGACCTTCAGCCGGACGTGGTCATTATGGATTTGCAGATGCCGGGCATGAGTGGGATAGAAGCGACCCGCTCGATCCTTCACCAGAGCCCGCGGATAGGCGTGCTGATCGTGACCATGTTCGAAGATGACCAGTCGGTGTTCGCCGCCATGCGAGCCGGCGCTCGCGGGTACATCCTCAAAGATGCGGACGAGGAGGAGATTCTTCAGGCAGTTCGGCTGGTGGGGGATGGACATGCCATTTTCAGCCCGGCAATCGCCCAACACCTCATCGACTTCTTCTCCGCTCCCCGTCCCTTGCTGCCGCCCCAGGCCTTCCCCGAGCTCAGCGAACGCGAGCGGGAGATCCTCGATCTGATCGCGGCCGGGCGAAACAACGCCGAGATCACCAACCGGCTGGTACTGAGTCCAAAAACCGTGCGCAATCACATCACCAACATCTTCAGCAAGCTGCAGGTGGTGGATCGGGCGCAGGCGATCGTTCGAGCTCGTGAGGCGGGGCTCGGTCAACGATAGTCCCGCGGCCGGAGGCGACCTTCCTACTGAATGGCGCGTAAGCCGTTGACCATGGCCAGGCGTCGCTGTACGATCGCTGCATCAAACACATACCTGTGCTCTTGAGTGTCGTCGCCACGACGCTGGTCCTCGCCGGATGCGGCGCGGGAGTGGTGCCCACGTCGGGGGCGGTGGTCGCCATCCGTCCGTCGCCGACAGCCATCGCACCCCTCCCTGCGGTTCCTCGCCTTCGGCTGGCGTGTCCTTCACTCGCGGCCACTGCGACCGCGGCCAGCAATCCTGCAAGCGCGGCGTGGATGAACGGGGCGGAGGCGACGCTGACCGTGCTTCGACGGGTTCGCTTCGAGTTGGCATCCGGACATCACGCGCTCACCCAGGGCAACTTCGCAGAAGCTCGTGAGCTCTTGTCCGCTGGGCTGGGCGACGCGGGGACCGCAGGAGCGGCCGTCGCGGCGCTTCAAGCCGGTCACCTCTTCCCGCCCATCGAGCGCGAGCTCCGCTACAGCTACCTGCGGTTCGCCGATGCCGCGCACGTGGCCCGGTCAGCGGCGCGACAGGGTGATCAGTCAACCGGTTCGGGATTTACCGCTCAATTGCGTCGTGGTGCGCGCGCTGCCCAACTGGCATCGCGGGATCTGTCATCGATTCGTCTGGCTACC
>JBOGSL010000215.1:0-4357 GCA_050695395.1 Chloroflexota bacterium
CGTCTTCCCCTCTCGCCTCAGGACATAGCGACCGGTTTCGAAGAACTCGCTGGCCGCGGGATCGATCGCCAGGGTGATTTGATCGCCGGGTTCATAGCCCGCTTGTTGGATCGCCTCGACGATGAGCTCCAAGGCGTCCCGGTTGGACTTGAGACTGGGCGCGTAGCCGCCCTCATCGCCTACCAGCGTGCTGAGACCATGGCGTTCCAGCACCTTGCCCAGATGGTGATAGACCTCGGCACCCATCCTTACCGCTTCCCGCTCGTCGGCGGCACCGACCGGCATGATCATGAACTCCTGTAGGTCGGTGGATTGCCAGTTCGTGTGCTTGCCACCGTTGAGGATGTTCAGCATGGGGATCGGGAGCGTATCCCCGAAAGGGCCGCCCAGGTAGCGATAGAGCGGTATCTCCTGCTCCAACGCGGCGGCGCGAGCCACCGCGAGCGACACGCCCAGCAAGGCATTCGCGCCCAGACGCGCTTTGTTCGGGGTGGCGTCGAGGTCGAGCATCCGCTGATCGACCTCGACCTGATCCTCGGCTTCCATGCCCACGAGGGCTTCGGCTATCTCGGTATTGACGTTGCCGACGGCTTGTAATACCCCCCTGCCCCCATATCTCTTTGGGTCTTGGTCGCGCAGCTCCACAGCCTCGTGCGCACCGGTCGACGCTCCGGACGGCACCGCAGCCACGCCCACCGCCCCGCTCACCAGCACGACCTCGGCTTCGACCGTCGGGTTGCCCCGCGAATCCAGAATCTCCCGCGCTACCACCGCCTCGATTGCCGTCACGCTGTTCCCTCAATCAAGCTCTGGCCCTCCATATCAACGGGTTTGGGCACGCCCAGCAATTGAAGCACCGTGGGCGCCACATCGGCCAGCTCGCCTCCACTTCGAAGCTGAACCTCTTTCAGCGCTGAGTGCCGGCTCGTAACCAGGATAAAGGGCACGAGAAAATCGATGGTGTGGGCGGTGTAGGGCTTCCCCGATTCGTCGAGCATCTGCTCGGCGTTACCGTGATCGGCTGTGATCAGCGTCACGCCGTTCCGGCTTTCCGTGGCATCGACCACCATCCCCACCGCTCGGTCCACCGTTTCCACAGCTTTCACCGCGGCCTCCATCACGCCTGTGTGGCCAACCATGTCTGCATTGGCGAAGTTTATGAGCGCGAAGGCGTGGTCGCCTGTGCGGATCGCGGCCGAGCTCTTCTCTGCGATCTCGATGGCGCTCATCTCCGGCTTCTTGTCGTACGTCCCAACGTCGCGCGGCGAGGGTACCAGGATGCGATCCTCGCCCCGGAACGGCTCCTCCCGGCCGCCGTTAAAGAAGAACGTGACGTGCGCGTACTTCTCGGTCTCGGCGGCGTGAAGCTGGGTCAGCTCATGATCGGCCAGCACTTTGGCCAGCGGTAAGGGCACATCTTCGGTTTCGAAGGCTACATGGACGGGGAGGTCCTTCTCGTACTCTGTCATGGTCACGAAGAAGAGATCTTGCAGCTTGGGGCCGCGATCAAAATGGTGGAAATCGGGCTGGACGAAAGCCTGGACCAGCTGCCGCGGACGGTCGGTGCGGAAGTTGAAGAACACCACGGCATCGTGGTCCTGAATCGTGGCGATGGGGCCGCCGCTGCGGCGCGTGAGGACGGTGGGGATGATGAACTCATCGGTCACGCCATCGGCATACGAACCGCGGATGGCTTGCTTGGCATTCGGCGCGGTCGGGCCCTGGCCGTGGACCATGACCTCGTAGGCCTTCTGCGTGCGCTGCCAGCGCCCATCACGATCCATCGCATAGTAGCGGCCCGAGACTGTGGCGATCTGACCGATGTCGAGCTTGCCGATCTTGCGGCTGATCTGTCCGGCTGCGGCGGCGGCGTCCGTCGGCGGCGTGTCTCGGCCGTCCGTGACCGCGTGGATGTAGAGCTGCTCGACCCGCTCTCTCCGGGCCATCTCCATAAGCGCGAAGAGATGGCTGGGGTGGGCATGGACGCCTCCCGGCCCGATCAAACCGATGATCTGGAGGGCCGAGCCGCGCTGTTTGACGTGATCCATGGCCTGACACAGGATCGGATTACGGAAGAAGCTCTGGTCCTCGATGGCCTGGGAGATCCGCGTGAAGTCCTGGTACACGATCTTGCCGGCGCCCAGATTGAGGTGGCCGACCTCGGAGTTGCCCATCTGCCCCTCCGGCAGTCCCACCGCTTTCCCCGATGCCTGTAGTTCCGTGTGCGGGTTGCGTTCCCACAGTTGATTGATAACGGGCCGATTGGCGGCGGCGATAGCGTTCCCGCGCGGGCTTGGATTGAGGCCGTAGCCGTCCATCACGATCAGAACCACCGGCCGGATGTTCTCCACGGCTCCTCCTCGCTTACGATAGCAAGCGAGCACGCGAATCGTACCGAGCACGCGCAACGTGAGATCGTCCGGACGCTGGATGCGCGGCAGCCACCGACGGGCCGCCGATCCCTTCGACTGCGCGACTCCGAACGGATGAGGGGGGACGAATATTCGCCGCTGAGTGAGAAGCGGCGGAAGGTTAGCGGTGGACGGACCTAGGACTCCAGTGCCGTGAGCACGCAGAACTCGTTGCCGTCGGGATCGGCGAGGACGACCCAGGAGACATCGGGGCTCTGGCCCACGGAGACCCTTGTTGCGCCAAGGTCGATCAGGCGCTGCACCTCCAACTGCTGATCCGCCGGCCGAAGATCCAGGTGGAGGCGATTTTTCACTTGTTTGTCCTCCGGCACCTGCAAGAACAGCAGCTCGGGTGCAACTCCCTCCTCCGGACTTCCCGCGGGTGGCTCGAGAACCACTTCGTCGTCCTCCTCATACGTTCGGCGCCAGCCAATTGCTTCTTCCCAGAAGCCGGCAATGCTCGACGGATTCTGGCTGTCAATGCAGAGGGACTGGATGCGAAGGTTCATATCATTCCTTTCGTTTGGTCTACTGCATTTCGAAGGGCTGTCTCCACCAGTTGCGCGGCGTGGGCCTTGCGCGCCGGAATGCCGCCAATCGCCTGGGCGATGCGGGCTCGATCCAGCGACCGCGCCTCCGCGACGGGCATGCGGCGCACCATCTCGCTTACGGCGCTGGCGGCCGCGATTGTGGGGACGCAGCCCTCCGCGCGCCAGGTCATCGCCTCGATCTGTCCGTCTTTCACCCGAATCCAGATGTGGAGCTTGTCCCCGCAAACCGGGTTCTCTGCCTCGCCCTCAGCATCGGCTTCCGACATCTCTCGACAGTTTCGCGGGTGCTCGAAGTGGTCGAGCAGGGTTTCGGAGAACATTCGCTAGGCGCGGGCAGCGCTGGGTGCGAGCGATCGGAGGCGAGCCACGATGCCTTCGAGCGCGCTTACCGTCCGCATAAGATCGGATTGAGTCGTCTGTCGACCAAGGGTCAGGCGCAACGACGCTTGAGCGAGGTGCCTCGGGACACCGATGGCCTCGAGGACGTGGGAGGGATCGAGCGAGCCGGAGGCGCAGGCGGAGCCGCTCGAGACCATGATTCCGGCGAGATCGAGAGCCACCAGCAGGGCTTCGCCATGCACACCCCCGAAGCTGAAGTTGGCGTTGTTGGGAAGCCTTCGCTGGGCATCGCCGTTTATGACGGTGCCGGGAATGCGAGCGGGAATCTCGTGCAGCAGGTAGTCACGCATCGCGGAGAGGCGAGGGACCTCCGTCGCACGCTCGGTCACCGCCAGCTCGAGCGCTCGCGCCATGGCGGCGATTCCCGCCACGTTCTCCGTGCCCGCGCGTCGATTTCTTTCCTGGCCGCCGCCGGTGAGCAGGGGCCACCACGGCGTGCCATTTCGCAAGTACAGAGCGCCCACGCCTTTCGGGCCGTAGAACTTGTGGGCGGATATGCTGAGCAAATCAACATGCACAGAGCTCAAATCGATGGATAGGAGACCGGCGGCCTGTACCGCATCGACGTGAAGCGTAACGCCTCGCCTGCCGGTAAGTTCGGCAATCTGGTCGATCGGTTGAATCGTACCTATCTCGTTGTTGGCCCACATGATGGATACGAGTGTCGTGTTCGGTCGAATCGCGGCCTCGAGCTGAGCCACATCTATCAGGCCGGCGTGGTTGACCGGCAGCATGGTCACTTCGAAGCCGAAGTGCCGCTCCAGCTCTTCCATTGAGTGGAGCACGGCGTGGTGCTCGATTGCGCTGGTGATGAGATGCAGCCCCTGCTCGCGCCGAGCGAACGCGGCCCCCTTGATCGCGGCGTTGTCACCCTCGCTTCCGCCGGACGTGAAAATGATCTCGTTGCTTGCCGCCCCCAGACAGCCGGCCAGGGCATCGCGCGACCGATCCAGCGAAGCACGAGTCGCCTGGGCCGGCTGATACACGCTCGAGGGG
>JBOGSL010000216.1:0-2561 GCA_050695395.1 Chloroflexota bacterium
GCGTGGATGTGGCAGTACCAGGAGGGGCTGCCGGTGTGGGAGCCGTCGTCGCGTATGTTGCCGGCGGAGAAGTAGACGCCGGAGGTCGCATCGTAGCCGATGGTGGGGTAGGGGATGTCGAGCCCCAGGTTCGGCGTGTCGTTGCGCCGCACCTCGTGGTAGGAGGAGTAGGTGCTCCCGTCGAGGCTGAAGGAGCCGTGGGCCAGCGCGGAAAGCTGCGCCCAGAACTGCGCGCCCCCGGCGAAAACCGTCTTCGCGCCGGCGGTCACCGCCGAGATGCCGCGATGCTTGCCGTAGCCATTGCCCCGATCGACGCTGCTCGGCCCGGTGTTCAGCCAGCCGGACCAACTGCTTCCGAAGGTCGAGCTTGCGATAATGCAGCTTGCTTCGTCCTGCGCGCCCCAGATCGCCCACAGATGGGTGGGGTCGGGCGCGGCCAGGCCGTAGCAAAAGCTGCCGCCGACGATGGGATTGGTGAGCGAGATGGCGTGCTCGGCGCCCCAGGTCTGGCCATCGTCGCCGGAGTCGCGGTAGCACACCAGACGGTCGGCGGCCCGCGTGTAGAAGGAGCGCAGCAGATTGCCTGTTTGCGCCAGCACACAGCCGGCGCGCGCCGTCGCATCGGCGGTGACGGCGATGGGGCCGGAGCGCGAGGCCGGCTCGCCGGGCAAAGACATCCGGTAGAGGTTGACCGTTTGGGGATCGGCCGGCTTCTGCGAGCAAACGGCGACGAGCAAGAAACCGTTCCGGATCAAGCTGCTGGAGCGGCCCGGTTCACCGCCGCCAGGGTAGTCGATCGGCGCGAAACGGACCATCCGATCCTGCAAGGTGACCTGAAAGCCCGGGGTGAAGGACGGCGAAGCGATGGCGGCGGCCATGCCGTCCGGCAGGGACCGGCTCACAGCCGGTCCCACCGGTAGGGCTTGTCGCCCCACTGCGTGGTCGCCACGATGCGCGTCTCCGCCCGCAGCTTGATCTCGGCAAGCCGGGCTTCGAAGCGCGACATCAGATCGGCGGCCTGGGCCCGCCAGTTGGGGGGCGCCTTGCTGTCGTCGACCCGATCTCGAAATTGGCCGTCGACGAAATCGAAATTGTCGTTGACGCTGACGAGATAGGCCTCGAGCGCGTGAGCCTCGGCGCCGGTGAAGACGCAGTCCCAGTCCCACTCGGGCACCGAGGTGCCGGCAGCGTCGAGCAGGTGACGGGCGGCGAGGGTCAGCTCGATGGTCTGGCCGTCATCGGCGGGCAGCAGACCATCGTCGAGCTGAATTTCGAACTGCGCGTCGGGTCGCTCATCAAAGGTACGGAACTGCCGGGGCCAGAGACCGCTGGGATACTCGACGCGCTCGATCCACCAGGTCGAGCCGGGCGGCGGCGCGGGCACCGGGTAGAGGCGAGCGCCGGCCACGGTGGGGATCTGCTGGACGGAGAGCAGGGGCGAGACGCGCGAGTAGCGATCCAGGGCACGATTCAGGGCGCGAGTGAGCTGATCATCGCTCCAGCGCTGCTGCGAGTCATCCGTGTCGCTGAGATCGTCCCGGATGTTCGTGAGCGCACCGGGTAGCGTGAGGGCTCCGTTCATGCGTTTCGCCCATGCGGGGCCGTTTGGTATGGCGGTACCGCGCCAGGCGACGTGTGCCGCCCTACCCCACGCTTATATCTCGGGCTACTCACCACGACTGCCGCGTTGACTTGACTGAGGAAGCTCCAGGAGAGCATCGCCTCGCCGTTTCGTCCCCAGGTGGGTCCCCACGAATTCAGGATGCGCACGCCGTGGGGGCCGTAGCCGATGCCGGTGATCGAGTGCCAGAAGTAGAGCCGGCCGTACTGGCGGTCGATCACCTTCCAGCGACCGTAGTTGCCGTAGAAGGAGTCGGTCACCGGGATGGCGATGGCGATGGGCCGGCCGGCGTGCAGCTCGAATTCGATGGTGTGCCGGTCCGCGGGCGAGATCGACCGCCAGGTGCGGATGCGGTGGTGGTGCGCCTGAAGCAGCGCGTTCTCGTCGGGGCGCGTCCAGTATCGATCGGCCCCGTCCGGCGGGAAGACGATCAGCGGCGCATCGCCTTCGGTCTGGAGCAGGCTGAAGGCATCGCCGTAGCTCACGCCCGCATCCTGGTAGCCGGAGGCCTGGTTCCAGATGAAGCCGCTGGAGAAGGCGAGCCGCCTGCGGTAGTGTTCGCGATGGGTGATCTCCATGATGGTGGCGAGCGTCTGGCCGACACAGGAGTTGGAAGCACCCTGGTTGTGGACGCGCACGATATGACGCGCAAGGTTCCAGCGAACCGGGAGGGGCTTCCCGCCGGCGATCGCCAGCACCGGGGGCAGCGGTCCTTTTTTGTAGCCGCCGTGACGGAGCAAGGAGGCTGCCCCGGCGCCCGCGATGAACGAGAGGATGAGAGCCACCATCGAGGCAACGGTGAGATGGTGGTGCCAGTGATGTTTGAGGTGATTGAGCACGCTTGCGTCTCCCTGATCAAACAAAAGGGGAAGTATGGCTCGGGTGGTGAGTCATTTGCTCGGGGGGTTGCACCCCCCGGTCCCCCCGCTTGCCCCAGGGA
>JBOGSL010000217.1:0-9811 GCA_050695395.1 Chloroflexota bacterium
CTCGAGGAGCTGCTCGGGCGAGACGCCGGCGAAATTGCGCAGCACCAGCTCCTTGACGTAGAGGCGCACGAGATACCGCAGCTGCAGCGCCCGGTTGTGGGTGGCGAAGACGAAGTCCCGATGGCCGTTGTTGACGACGATGACGTTGCGTTCCATGTCGTACCGGGATCGCCGCGCCGGCGCGAGCGATCCCGAGGCAGCGCGCGAAACCGGCGCCGCTCGTTCACGGGGGTGGTGCTCGAGGCTGGTGAGATGACCACGCTGAAGAGCGGGCCCGCGTAGTCGAAAAACTGCCGCTGTGTGCCGGGGCTCAGCGAAGGCTCCTCGGCGCCGAGCTCGGCCGCTTCACCCTCGCCGCCAGACCCGGCGTCCTCGGTGCCCGTCTGACGCGGGGCGCCCTCGCCTCTGGCACGCGCGTGAATGTCGAACCAGTCGTACTCCTCCGGTGGCAGCGCAAGCAAGGCCTCGCGGAAGGCGCGTTGGATGGCGCGCAGCGACTGCTGGCTGGCTTGCTCTTCCTCCGCACGTTGCTGGGTGTAGATGGGGATTGGAAGGCGCCTGATTCTGAGGATCGGACGCGGAAACCTGGATTCCGCACGGGGGGGTGGGGCGCGGCTGCGGGTTGTGGGACTTCGTGGACAACCAGCCTTGAGCCTGCCGCGGACGTCCCGCCTGCCGAGGACTCCTCCGCCGGCGGGCCGGCCATCCGATCTCTTGCTGACATAGCCGAAGCCAAGCCTTAGTTGCGGATGGCGTCTCTCGGCCATGACCCGACGCTGAAAACCCGACCGGGGATTGTCCATAGCAGACGGTAACTGCCGCGCGGATACCACCGACTCGGTGGAGGGATCTCCGCCGAGCCGGAGGGTGCCTGGCCGGGGAGTGTCCGGCTGATCAGCTCACGTCGATACGGTTCTGAAGGTCGCTCATGCCGGTGCGGCGAGCAGAGGCTCGGCGACGCCATCGCTTGGGCTCATCGCACCAGTCGAAGCGACCGTGCCGACGGCGCTTAGCTGAATGCCAGCGTGCGCTCTGACTCACCACGCCTTTGCGACGCATCCCTCACGAAATGACGAAATGCTCGCACCCGCAGGTTCAAATCCGAGACGCGCTTCAGTGTTGGAGGTCGCTGAGAACCAAGGACATTCGCATTCGGTAATGCTGGACGCCAAGCCGGAGAGCCACTCAGCCAGGTTGGTTGCGTAGAGGCCCAGAAAGCTGACGTTCAACGCTTCTGCTTAGCTAAGAGCCGCCTGACCTCCTCAAGGCTCCTGCACTCCTCGCCCAGGTGCAAGACTGCATGGCAGTTCGGGCAGACCGGCCGCAAGTCCGCGATCGGGTCTACGATGTATTTCTGGCCCACCTCGGATAACGCCCGGACGTGGTGGACGTGAATGTATCCTTCCGCTTCCGGGCCATACACCGCTCCGAAGCTGAACCCACAGATGCAACAGCTGGTACCGTGGGCTGCGATGCATCGCTGGCGAGCTTCCGGATTACGCTCGTAAGCGTTGACGGTGATCTTGCGGACCGAGCCCTCGAACAGAGTCGGGGTGACTGCCACCTCTTCCGGCAGTAATCCGCTGATCCCGGCTTGGTAGCCGACCAGAACCTGTTCGAGTGTCAAGTTCAAATGCGGGTATTTCGCTGCGTACGCCTGCCGTATTCTGTTGAGTTTTCCGGTCTCCAAGGGCCACAGTGTTGATTGAACGAAGAATCGCTTGCCAAACAGGTCAACCGGCTCGGTGATAAGCCAATTCACACGGCGAACGTGATGACGGTGCGTCGTTACGTCTTTTCGGATCGGGTTCCGCCTAGACTTGGGTGGCAGATACTCGCTGGTAACGACGCCAATTCCAACCACTCTGTTGTATCTATCGTTCGCAACTACTACGTCCTGCGGCTTTACCTCATGGACAAACCGCCAGATCATCTTGGCAGCACCCGCACCATTTCCGGGCGCACCTTTTCCGCTTTTATCTTCGAGCGCAGTCAGAACTTCGCCTTCGCTCCGATAGTTTCGGTAGTTCGAATCCACTAGCCAGCCGAGGCCGATGCAGCTGTGTTCGCGGAACAAGTCCCAATCCTCAGCGCTTTCGCCTGGGGCGATTTTCCATACCTGCACCATTGCTTGCTTATTTAGGCGGAGCCCCGGTGAGCAGCGGCGCCATGTCGGCACGCAGTTTCGCCTGCCTGTCCATTTGCTCTCTGGTCGGCATATGGATGGACAAGTCCCGCTGCCACCGACCGACACCAACCACGTCAAAGTCCACGCGCACGGGCAGTCGGTGGTCTACAGGTACTTCCGAGAGCAGCTCGAAGCCGTGAACCCGCTTGAT
The DNA here is from genome assembly GCA_050695395.1 of Chloroflexota bacterium. Taxonomy (GTDB): domain Bacteria; phylum Chloroflexota; class UBA5177; order UBA5177; family UBA5177; genus JBOGSL01. The sequence goes on from JBOGSL010000217.1 coordinate 2,340, forward strand.
ACACCGCAACTGCATGTATTGCTTCTTGAGTACATCATCGCTGAAGGGAATGGCGGCTTCGCGCACCACGTCGAGCATCATGAGAAGCGGGAGCCAGGACGACTCGCGATATTCTTCGAAATACTCAAAGAACCGGATTCCGGCATGCGGATGGAACGGACTCTCGCCACGCTGCAGCGACAGGGCCGTCTCGACGTGCTGTGGGAAGTAGTCTAGACCCGACAGTCGGGCAATGCTCCCCTTCTCGCCCACGTATAGATCGCGCGTTACAGGGTGCAGCGCCATGCCGCTTCCCAGTTCTTGCACGGGCACACGTGGATATGCCGCTGCAACGGAGCATTGCAGGAGGTAGCCATAATCCCGCTTTATCAGCGTTGGAGCGCTTGAGAGCACTCGGCCGTCGCCCAACTCATTGGAAAGCACATAGCGATTGGCCGCTCCGAGCGCGGCAAACCCGTCAATAAACGAGACAATGTCGTGCAGGTCTCCCACCAAGAAGTGCTTGAGGCGCAGCGTCCAACTGGCCGCGGCTATCTGTTGAATGTCGCCTGAGAATACGACATGGGGACCGATAGCCAGGAGGCCTGCGCCCAAGTCATGGCCTTGTCCTGAGCGGACCATCTCTCCCCACCGTGCTTCATGCTCCCGCTTCATCGCGTGAAGCTTCTCCGTCGAATAGGTGACTTCGTCGCGGTCAACCACGTCGGCATGGTAGGCGCAGAGCCATATGGCGTTGGTAATGCTCCTGCGCTCTTCGGGTGACATGAATACGTCGTAGCGCCGACTCCCTTCCCCGGCGCGGCCCCACTGATGTGCGCCGCCTTACCGATCATGATCACACCGTCCGAGGCCTCTTCACTCGGGCCAACGGTTGGTTTTGCACATCCGGGAAACGAGCAGTGCCAGCTGGCGCGCGCCGCTACGGCTGCTTTTTTCTTCTCGGAGAATTCATCTCGATTTGTCATTCGTTCTGCCTCAGACACTGCTTCCAGGAGCCGGCGCTATGGCGCGCCTTTCCAGCTCGGCGCGCAGGAATGCGGTGTTGCAATCCGGAGAGCAGAGAAGTCCGTTCATAGCGCCGCTGGTGAGTGCCCGTCGGAAATCGAACGCTACCTGAAGACCAACAGGAAAGTCCATAAAACTGCCGTCGTTCAATGCGAAGTGCCCCATGCCGAGCGCAGACAGCGAGATGCGCAGCTCGTTCTCCTTTGAGTAGAGCGCTTCCGACTTGAGATAAGCATACTTTATCGGATTGGGAAGGTACGGCTCATTGAGCCGGTGCGCGTCAAGGTCTACATACTCAACGATGCCGTAATTCAACGAAAAGATCGGCCAGCACAGCAAGCCGTTATAGGAGAGCCGGGACGTCGTCGGGTCGCAAGCCTGATTGAGCATTGTTCGCAGATCGCCAAACCGGAAGACCGCGCACACCTTCCCATTCGCCGCCCCCGTAGCGTAGTGGGTCCAGATGTAATCGGAGTTCTCCAGAGAGAAGCAACAGGCATAGGTGCGCGAGCGAGAACGATCGTAGTAATCGGCAGCCGAGAACTTCGGGGCTTTCTCAAACTTGGACAACACGTTCGCCGGCCGATCGGTGGGCAACTGCTCGCCGTCATGATCATCGGCGCCAGGGAAATCCCTGTAGCCGTCCACACGGTTGAAGCGCAGGTAAGCGCCATCAATCGAGCGCAGCAGATTCTCGACCGACATTATCTTGTAGAGCAGCTGGTCGTCGGGGGGCCTCTTCAGCAGCAGGGCATGGGGCTCGATGCTGCCGAGCGGCGCAGGGTACTTCGGCGCGGCCGTTGGCGTGTCCATAAGAACGTGATACATAGCACACGCCGGCATCAATTACCACGATGGCGCGCCCTGCTTCGATATGTACAGTATGTCCACCGAACTCGACCTGTCGAAGGACGGTCTTGCTGTCTATTGCGAAGCGCTGGATCCCTCAGCGCCACCTGCGGCGGCCGGGCATGTCCCTATGCCTGAATCGCCGTGTCGTGACGCTCACGGTATTGGGGTCGACCGCCTTCGATGGGTAACTACTGAGATCCCGGAGATCTCCGCGGCCGTCGAGGCTTTTACGTACGTGTCCGAGCCGACCACGGACAGAACCCAGGAAGGCTATCTGCTGGACTTCAAGGCGCCCTGGAGCGACTCGGCTCTCAAGACGGTTGTGGCCTTTGCCAACCTTTGCCAATACGTTCGGCGGCGTTTTGCTAGTCGGGTTGAGCGAGCAGCAGGGCCGGGCCGATCAGCTGGCCGGCGGCGCGACGGCAGGAACTTAAGACCAGCATCGCCAGCTCCATTGCCTCCAACATATGGTCGACGCCGCTCTATCAGTTGCGTGGTAACATGCCCCGTGGTCGCTTCATAGATGAGAGACCCTCGGCCAAGCGCTCGCGGGCTCGATCCGTCAAGGCACGATCTCCGAACAAGTAGACCGCCACGATCGCCATGATCGACATCGTATCGCCAATGGAAGAAGCCATCACCAACGCCGACGAGGTCTGGGAAGCGCTGGGCCATAGTGCGGTCGCGGAGGCGATCCCGATCATCGATCGCTTGGTGAAAGTTTTGCGTGCGACCAAGAGAATCAGTGATTCGCTGCTTGCCGCAAAGCTCTTGTCCTTTGTTCGTGATCCAAGCTTGCAAACACCCGAAGCGCGGGCGCAAATGCGTGAGCGCGCCCGATCGGAGGACGCCAAGAAAATCGGCGAGACGCTCTTTCTCGTGCTCGAGCGGCTGACCGATATGCAGAAGCCTAAATGGCTCGCCAAGGTCTTTGCTGCTTACTTGTGCGGCGAGATCACTGCTAGCGACATCCGGCGTTTGTCGTCTGCTATCGACATCGCTTTCGGCGACGACCTAATCGAGCTCATCTCGTCGCCCGAGGGGACACCCCTCGATGAGGCAGCCTGGAAGAGGAACTTGCTTCCGTCTGGCCTCGTAGGGTTCCACGTAATTGTACCGATAGGAGGGTCGAAGACGGCTTACTACGTGACCGATCTAGGGCAGATGCTCCGAAAGGCGGTTCGGGACCACTAAGGGCAGCTCGGGAGGCCGCACTCTTTGTCGCTGCCCTCGTGCTGTCGGAATGAGTCAACGTGTGTTCCCCGGACCATTACGTTTCGCAGCCAATTGGGACGCCCGATACCGGTCAGTCGTGGGCTTCCGCTCTGGGCACGTACTTGCCGGTCCCACAGGAGCGTAGACGAGACCAAAATTCCCCGGCAGGCTGCTCTAGCCTGGAGTTATCCCTAAGCGCGCGAGAAAATCCGTTGCTGCTCAGACAGTTGAGGCATTACAGGCTGTGAGCTGAGTGGCTACACGGTGATTTGCTGCAGCAGCTGCAGCGCGCGCTGTTGGGTATCGGTCGGGGTGGTGACCGTCTGGAAGGCAGGCGAGGCGGTTTTCGCGCCGCGGGTGATGCAAGTGTTGCGCACGACGGTCGCGAGGTCTTGAAGCAGGGTACGCAAGCTGTGGACGGGAGAGCCATCCTCGAGAGTGCGCTTGGCGATTTTCTCCAGTGCTTGCGGTGAGCGTTGGGCGGGGGCGACCGGGTCGCGGTCATTCTTCGCCTCGAGGTCCTCGTCGGCAAAGAGCAGCTCACGCCAGGCTTCCCGCATGTGCCACTCGAGGTAGTAGGCGAGCATGCACAGGAAGATATGGGCGCGCACCCGGTCCTCGAGCCGGTGATGGATCGGACGGATCTTCAGGTCCACGGTCTTCAGCGAGCGGAACGCCCGCTCGACCTCGCAGAGTCCCTTGTAGCTGCGCACGGTGTCGGCGGTGCCGAGCTGCTTCTTCGACACGTTGGTTCGTATGACGTATATCCCATCGAGCGCCGCCTCGGCGCTGACCTGGGCGTTGAGGATCTTGAACTCGAACCGCCGATCCTCGACGGTGAGCTCGAAGTGCTTGGCGACCTTGTACTTATTCACCACCCGTCCGATGCGCACCCCGATCTTCGCCTTGCCGCTTAAGCGCCCGGCGGCCACGCTCGTGCGCACCTTCTCGAGCTCCTTCTGCGTTGCCTCAAGGAGTGACTGGCGCTTGTGTGCGCGCAGCTTGGCGAGCTCGGGGTTGCGGCAGGCGATCAGCCGCTCCCCCGGATACTCTGCGTGCGTGAGCTCAAAGAGCCGCCGCTCATCGAAAAGCCCGAGCTGCAGCGCTTCCCCCTCAACGAGCGAGCGGATCTGGCTGCTCTCTCACCGCCGGGGGGCGGCAAGGAGGCGACTCGCACCTGAAAGCTGGCATCGACCAGTTCCTCGGCGCGCGACGGCTTGCGCCCGCCAGCGCACTGGATTACTACTACCGCCAAACGATGGGGTCCCATCCATGCCCAAGAAATCCACCACGGCCGTGAGCCGCAAGCGCCCGGACGTCGATGATGCGTTAGAGAGCATCGCGAAGAACGCCTTTTCGAGTGCCTTCAACAGCTCGTTCGTTGTGGCAGTTGCCTGCGGGAAACCGGCCGGCGTTGTGACACTGACGCAGAAGTTCCTCAATGCCATGCGCTATCAGGTCGAATCCCACCAGGAACGGTGGGACGCGCAGCAAGCGGCCTTCCAGGCCGCCACGCGCAGGCGCCGAGCGCAGGCGCCGAGCGCGCGCAGGTCGTCGGCTCTCAGCGCAGGCAGCAGCGTGAGCGCCGCCGCCGACGCTGCGTCGCTCAGCAGCGATCTGTCGGCCTACGAGACAGCAACGGCATAGCGAGGGGCTGCCTTGGCACGAGAGCGCCGCCTTCGGGCGGCGTTTTCGTCTCCAGATCACGGCGACTCAGCGCCAGCCCTTCATGCGGACCCCTCGAAGCTGAAGGCCCCAGCCACAGCTCGATCCGGTGTAACCAAATAGGTTGCAAGATAGTAACCAAATGGGTTACACTATGAGCCGTGATCAAGACCTTCAGACACAAGGGCCTTTCGGACCTGTTCGAGACCGGTAAGAGCCGTCACGTGCAGCCGAAGCACCTGAAGCGCCTGGGGCTCATTCTGACGGCGCTCAATGCGGCCACTCAGGTGGGTCAAATGGCCATGCCGGGGATGCGCTATCACCCTTTGAAGGGCGGCCGGCATTCTGTATGGGTGGATGAGAATTACCGCGTGACCTTCCGCTTCGAGGGCGCTCACGCATACGAGGTGGATTATGAAGACTACCATTGAGAGCTCCGGGCGCATGCACAGCCCCGCCCATCCCGGCGAGATCCTCGCCGAGATGTACATGCTGCCGCTCAAGGTGACCGTCACCCAGGCGGCTGATGCGCTGGGGGTGAGCCGCAAGCACGTCTCGGCGATTGTGAACGGCCGGGTACCCGTGACGCCTGATATGGCAGCGAGGCTGGCGGGAGTATTCGGCACGGAGCCCGATATCTGGATCAATCTTCAGGCGCAGCATGATCTATGGCAGGTGCGCCAGCAGGCACGACCGAAGGTCAAGCGGCTGGCTGCCTGAGATCCCAACTTCGGGCCGAGCCGTCCAACGCAAGGGGGGAATGCCATGCGCTTGGGCCCTGCTCTGGAATAAGCGCCGTGAAGAAGCCAGAAAACCCGAACGTGGTGCCGATGCTCCGTGTCGCCGACATCGCTCGCCGGCTGGCGCTCTCCGTGTTCCATGTTCGCGAGCGCATCGTCACTCGCGCCGACTTCCCGGCCCCGGCGTTTCAGATGGGCCGCACGCGGCGCTGGGAGGTGGCAGACGTTGAGCGCTGGATCGCAGCTCGGGCTCGCACCCGGCGCCGCTGACGGCAAAGCGTCGGAAAGCGCCAACAACGGATCCTTCCGCTACTTGCCACGCGTCCTCATTCCGGTACTTCCACCACTATCATGGCGCCCTCTTCCGTTCGGCAAGGGAGGTCCTGGCATCATCCACCGCCTCGATAGGCACCATCCCACATGCGTTCCGCTGCTCCCCAAGAAGCCGCGCCGCCGTCCCCCGACCGATCCCGAGCATCTTCGCTGCCTGACTGATTGTCACGTGCGTGGGCCGTAGATGGCGCGCAGCGTACCGCTCCACCGCCGCAACGGCGATGTGCAGGGCTTCGGACTCTGTAATCATCATCGACCTTCGCATCGCTTGGGCAGCTTCAGGGCGGCAGCGGCCTCATGGTCTTCTGCCGAGCAGGGAGCTGGCGATCCACCCGCCCACCGCACGACCCACGGTAACGCCGATGTATCGCGGCCGGATCGGCCAGCCCCGCAGTGCTGCAAATGCGAGGGCGCGCAGGAAGTAGCGCAGCGGATTCACGGCTTGCGGGCCGAGCGCGCTCGCAACGCATCAAGGCCGCGACAGATGCCCCATCCAGCGACGCCGTAGACGCCAGCTGCGAGCATGGTGATCGCGAAGTCTGAGCCCGCCACCGCAGCCGCGATGAGCACGCCGATCGCCAGGATCCCCACCAGCTTCCAGGCCCGGACGAGCAGCCAACAGCTGACGACGAAGCCCACGAGGCCGAGGCCAGCCAGGAAGCAAAAGGCGATCACGGTGAGAGCCACGCGGATCATGGCTGCCGCCCTCCGGCCTTGTAGGCGTCCCATGCAGCTGCCGGGTCCGCGCTGTTGGCGGCTTCTAGCCAGTATCTGCGCTCGGTCCTGCTGATCGAATTCCACCAGATCGAGCCGCGCAGCGCGTCCTCGAGATGCTGATCGCGGCCAGTGCCGCTACAGGACTCGCATACAGCATCCTCCTCGAACCCCGCGCCGCCGCAGTGCAGGCAACGCGGCTCGGGCGGGACGCCACCGTGCTGCACGTGGCGGTCAAGCGCCTCGAGCGCCTGACGGAGTTCACGCTGCGCAACCATAACGGCCATGCGCCAGTGAAGCGGCCCAGGCACGCGCGGATCACCGTTCTGCCATTCGATGGAAGCCCGGCCGAGGAGATTGAGCGCGTGGCGCACACCAGCGGCAGCCGTGGACGTGTCGGGCGCGCTCACGGGAGCGGCTCCAAACGAGTCAGAAAGGGACTGCTGGTACCCCTGCTGGTACCCCATCGCGAATCTAAACGGGGAGCGAGATGCGCAAGTGCCTGTTTTGATTGGTCGGAGCGCCGAGATTTGAACTCAGGACCCCTTGCACCCCATGCAATTTAGCGCTGCAACGGTCTGCAATGCTTCGCGACGCTCGACACACACCAGGTTCCTATATTTAAGGCACTTCAGCTCCGACTTGCCATTGCGTCCCGTTGCACTATGATACGCCCGGTTGCCCCCAAAGGTGTCCATAAGGTGTCCATGGAAACGGGCCTTACGCGACTGACAAAGACCCGCATCGAGAGCCTCCGCCCAGGCGGGAAGCAGCGCGACATCAGCGACCTCGAGCGTCGCGGACTGGTGCTGCGCATCGAGCCGTCGGGCTCGAAACTCTGGCTGTTCCGCTACAAGTTCGCCGGCAGGCCGCACCGGCTCGCGCTCGGGGCCTATCCTGGAATGAGCTTGGCGCTCGCCCGCGCGGAGGCCCAGGCGCATCGCGAGC
>JBOGSL010000218.1:0-8935 GCA_050695395.1 Chloroflexota bacterium
TCCCACAACGGTAATCATGTCGGCCCCAGACCGAGCCGCCGCATGAAAAGATCGAGAAAAGCGGCGCTATCCAGATCGCGCGGCACGGTGGCGTTGAAGGGACGCGGCGCTAGTCCAACGACATCCAGGTGGTCGTCGGCCGGCTCAACGATGCTAACGGTCTCATCAAAGGAACCAACCGAAGCGCCACGGCTGACATTGCCCGCCGTCTCCACTTCAAGGTGCAAGGGCTTGAAAATGGCGAGATCCGGCTGCGCTACCAGTGCTACGGCCAGCGGATCGTGCAACACCGCGCCCCGAGCTCCGGCCGCCACATACATCGGCCCATAAAAATCGAGTAGATCGAGCGCGAGTTTAGCGGGTGGCGTTAGTTGGCGGCGTGCGGCGGGAGCAAGGCGTTCCATGGGAAGCTCGGCCGTCGAGGTGATGCCGAGGTCGACCAATCGGACTCCACCTGCCGCGACCACCACTGCCGCCGCTTCCGGATCGTTACGGAAGTTGGCTTCCGCTGCTCCTTTGGCGTTGCCGGGGTGTGCCACCGCGCCGCCCATAACCGTGATGCCGGCCAAATTGGTCACGAAATCTGCGTCTTTCAGAATCGCTAAAGCGACATTGGTAAGCGGACCGGTTGGAACGAGGAAAATTTCGCCGGGCTGCTCGCGGGCTCTCTGCACCAGATACGAGGCCGCGTCTACATCGATTGGCTCGGAAGCCGGCTCGGGCAGCTGAATGCCACCTATGCCGTTTGCTCCATGGAAATAGGTAGCCGTGGTGAGCGGCGCCACGAGCGGCTTTCGAGCCCCTACGGCAACCGGGATGTGCCCTCCAGCGACCTCCAGCACCGCAAGCGTGTTACGCACGACATGATCGAGTGTTATATTGCCGGCCACGCAGGTTACGCCCACGACTTCCAGTTCGGGCGAGGCCAGGGCGAGGAGAATTGCCAGCGCGTCATCGATGCCCGTATCGACATCAAGAATGACCTTGCGCACCATGGTCTGGTCCTCTCAAACTGCGGCCGCGACCGCCCGCAGCGTCGTGATATCGTCGACACGTCGCTCGAGATTCGGCGTCTCGAGTATCCACGGAACCGAGGTCAAGGCCGGTTGCGAGGCGACCCGCCGAAATCCGTCCAACCCGAGATACCCCTCGCCGATGTTAGCGTGTCGATCCTTGTGGCTGCCGGCCGGCCGGAGCGAGTCGTTGGCGTGGATGAGGGCCAGCCTCTCCAACCCGATGAGTTCCGCCACTTGGTCAACCAGGTCCTCGGCCACGCCGGGCTGAACCAGATCCCAGCCCGCCCCCAGCAGATGCGCCGTGTCTAGCCCGATCCTCAACCGCTCGGGGCGCCCCGCCAGATCGATCAGCTCAGCTAGCTCCTCAAGGGTCGAGCCCAGTAATCCGCCGCCGCCGGCACTGTTTTCCAGGATGAGCTGTACTCCGCCCTCGGCGTCGGACAGGACTGCGCGGATACCGGCCGCTACCTGCTCGGCCACCGCCTCGAAACCCCGCCCCATGTGGCTGCCAATGTGCGTGACGACGCCGCTCGCCCCGAACGCTCCGGCCACGCGAAGTGTCGCCACGAGCGATTGAACGGAGCGTGCTGTCAGCGTTTCATCTGGACTCGCAAGGTTTATCAAGTATATGGAGTGAATGAAGAGAGGAGAGACCTCCGCTTCGTCCAGCGCATCTCTCACCGTCGAAGCCGTGGCCAGGACAGGCGGACGCCATTGGCCGGGACTCGAGGCAAAAATCTGAATGCAGTCGTAGCCGTCTCGACGGGCTTCTGCCAGCGCTCGTGGAGCGTTGCTTCCCAGCGAAATGTGCCCGCCAACCTTCAGAGACACCATTGCCTCTCATGCTAGGTCAGCCGGCACCGTCCTCACCGCCAATCGGCGCGTTCGTAATCGGCAGGTGTCATCGCGTAGAAGCGCATATCCGCGAGACTGCCCGAGGTGTCCCGCTCGACGTTGCGGAGAATGCCCTCGGCGACGAACCCTAATCGCTCGGGAATGGCGATGCTGCGCTTGTTCAGCGAGTTACAGCGGATCAGCACTCGATTCGCGCCGAGCCCTTCAAATGCGTAGCGCAAGATCAACTTGACCGCGTCGGTGACAAAGCCGTGCCCCTCCGCGCTGGAACGGACCCAGTAGCCGATCTCGAAGTAGGGGACAGACCAATTTCGCGGGTGGAGGCCGGTACCCCCGAGGAAACGGCCGGTCTCCCGCTCGAAGATGCCGAGCGGGATATCTTCGCGAGTCACCCAGTTACCCCGGCAACGACGAATGTAGGCAAGAGCATCGGACGGTTGATGGTACTGGTCGCTCCAGATCATCCAGGGGCGGATGCGGTCAACCGACTCCTGAACGGCTTCGAACATACCTTCGGCATCCTCGTCGCGCATCGGCCGTACGATTACCCGCTCGCCGACCAACTGCTCGGGCAGGTCCAGCAGGATGGCGTCAGACATGGGCAAGTATAGCTACCGGCACTCGGTGCGCTAAAGTTAGATGGGTATAAACGTCGATATAGAGGCGTGGAAGTTTTGGTAACCAATCAGCTTTCCTCGGCCATGGAGGACTATCTCAAGGCTATCTACCACTTGGCTGAGGACGAAGGCGCGGTCAGCACGGTGCTTCTCGCCGGCCGCATGGGGGTTGCCGCTCCCTCCGTGACCAGTATGGTCAAGCGCCTGACCGCCATGAATCTGGTTCTCCACACACCGTACCGAGGGATCGAGCTGACTCGGGCTGGAAGGGCGGTGGCGCTGGAGGTCGTCCGGCACCATCGGCTCATCGAGGCCTACCTCGCCGAGTTTCTCGATGTTCCCTGGGAGAACATCCATGACGAAGCAGAGCGGCTGGAGCACGTACTTTCCGAAGAACTCGAGCAGCGGATGGCCGAGAAGCTGGGCGAGCCGAATTTCGATCCGCACGGTCATCCCATACCCACACATGAAGGTTCTGTGAGCAGGGCAGCGACCCTGGCGTTGTGGGACATTCCACCGGGCCACGTAGTCACGGTGGCCGAAGTGAGCGATAGAGATCCATCGCTGCTCGCTCACCTGCGATCGCTCGGGCTGGTGCCCGGGTCGCCAGTCGAAGTCATCGACGTGTCGCTCTTCAGCGGCACGCAAACCTTGCGCTCCGACGGGATTCCTCGGATCATCGGCTCGGAGCTCGCTCGGACCATTCGCGTCAATCGCGCCTTCGAGTCGGGAGCGCGCCAGTGACATTGGGGCCGGATCCATCGGATTCGGCTCCGGTTCCGATTGCAGACGAAGCGTCTCCTCCGATTGGAGCCGCACGGCCCGGGCTTTTTCGTCTCCTGCCCTACCTGGGACCCGCGTTCGTGGCCAGCGTGGCCTACATGGATCCCGGGAACTTTGCCACCAACATCGCCGGAGGTGCCCGCTTCGGCTACCAGCTCCTCTGGGTAGTGGTCTACGCCAATGTCATGGCAATGTTGGTGCAGACCCTCTCGGCAAAGCTCGGTATCGCCACCGGACAGAGCCTCCCCGAGCTTATCCGCAAGTACTTTCCGGCCTGGATTGTGTATCCCATCTGGATCATCTCCGAAGTCATGGCCATGGCGACCGACGTGGCCGAGTTCGTCGGCGCTGCGGTGGGCTTCAATCTACTCCTCGGCATTCCGCTCTTTTCCGCGGCCATCCTCACGGCCGTGAGCACGCTTGCAATTCTTGCTTTACAGCGCCGCGGGTACCGCTCCCTTGAGGCGGTGATCACGGTTCTTGTACTCATCGTCGCCATTTCGTACGTGATCGAGCTCTTCATCGGCAAGCCGGACTGGGGGCAGGTGGCGTTTCACGCCGTGGTGCCCCAGATCGGTGGTGACAGCTTGCTCCTGGCGGTCGGCATCCTTGGGGCGACCGTGATGCCGCACGTCATCTACTTGCACAGTTCGTTGCTTGCCAAAAGGATCAGGCCCCGCAGCGAGGAGCACGCCCGCCGCCTCTTTCACTACACGTTGATCGATGTCATGATCGCCCTGCCCCTTGCGGGGGTCGTCAACGGCGGCATGTTGATCGTGGCGGCCATAACCTTCCATCAGCACGGCTTTACGCAGCTCACCGATCTGGGGCGTGCCTTTCATACCCTTACGCCATTGCTGGGCCCCGCTGCCGCGACAATTTTCGCGATCTCTCTCCTGGCCTCCGGGATTTCCAGCTCGACGGTGGGAACTCTGGCGGGTCAGGTCATCATGCAGGGATTTGTGTCGTTCCGAATTCCACTCTGGACGCGACGGCTCGTCACCATGGCCCCGTCGTTCGTCGTCATCGGCCTCGGGCTGCCCACCGCCACGATCCTGGTGGATAGCCAGGTGGTGCTCAGTGTCACTCTCGCGTTTGCCCTCATCCCACTGGTACTATTTACGGCTCGGCCCTCCATAATGGGGACTCTCGCGAACCATCGGATCACCACTGCCGTCGCGTCGATCGTGACCTTGATCATCATCGCTCTCAATGGTGTCCTCATTTTCCATCTCTTTGGTTGAGCCATGACTGAGTTTTACCACCGCGTTCTCGTCCCTTTGGATGGATCCGGACTGGCGGAGGCCGCGCTTCCCCTTGTGTCCTCGTTGTCGGGGAAAGACGCTGACTTGATATTGCTCCATGTGCTCGAGCGCAAGGCTCCGGAGGCGATTCACGGCGACCGGCACCTGCACAGTCTCGAGGAGTCCGAAGCGTATTTGGAACGGGTCGCGGAAACACTGCGTGCCCAGGGATTGTCGGTGCAAACGCATGCCCACGAAGTACCGGAGGGTGATGTAGCCCGAAGCATCGTGGCCCACGCGGGAGAGGCGAACGCCGATCTCATCGTCCTGGCGAGGCACGGCGGCGCCGGGGTGCGACAGATGCTCTTCGGAACAATCGCCCAGCACGTACTTGGAACGGGCAGCGCGCCGGTCTTACTCATCCGCCCCGAGGTGATCGCGCCGTCGACGCTTTCGGCGGCGGGCACAATCCTGGTTCCGATTGACGGGAGTGAGGAGTCCGAGGAAGCACTGCGGCCGGCCGCTTCGGTGGCCCGTTCGATCCACGCGCCCATCAGACTCGTCACCGTTGTGCCGACCGTAGAGACACTCCCCGCCGAACAAGGTGCTACGGCTACCCTGCTTCCCGCCGGCATGAGGGCGGCGCTCGATCTCGAGCAGCATGAAGCCGAGGAACATCTCGAGGGCCTTGCACGGCGGCTGCGGAGCGAAGGAATTCCGGTAAGCACGGCCGTGCACCGCGGATCGGTGCCGGGCAGGCTTCGTGCCGAGGCCACTGAACCCGATGTCGGTCTGATAGTGCTGGCCACTCACGGCCACGCCGGGGTTCAGGCGCTCATGGCGGGAAGCGTGACGGCGCCGTTGCTTTCGCATGCCAGGGCGCCCGTCCTCCTGCTTCGCTTGCCCGGGAAGGACTGACCTTAGTAGCAGCAGCTATCCTTGAAGCCGCAATTCGAGCAGATTGCGTCTCGGCTGCCGCGAATCGCGATCATCAGATGGCCGCATTGCGGGCAGGAGTCGATCGGCGCGTCAATCCGGTCCTTGTTTCCCTCTGCGAGCTGGGTTCGTTTGTCTCTCGCCTGATCGCTCATTTGCACTTCGACTTCTTCGTGCACGGGTGACACTTCCCGTGCACTCTATGGTGACCGGGGCGACAGCTTCTGTGGTGGTGGTGGTGATGTTTCGGTTTTGGCGTGGCGGTCGCTGTAGGGGTGGCGCTCGCCGTCGCGGTGGGTGTGGACGTAGGGGGGTCCGCTGCCACTATGTGGAATGAGGTCTCGCCCCAGTCGTAAGGAGTTGCGACCAGATACGTGCCGGTTGGCAAGGTAGGCAAGCTGAGAACTGTGTCGATCGAGCCATTTGAAGCGGTTGGACCGGCGAGGAACTCTCCGAGCTCCTGCCCGCTGGAGGACGCGTAGACTCCCCACACGTATCGATTAGGCTGGTAGCCTGACAACTTCAGATTCGTTTCGGTCGCGGCGGCCGCGTCGGGACTGACGGCGAGAGCAGCGCCGCCCGGATGCTCGCGGACAGTAAACCCGGTGGAAACCGGCACGGCAGGGAGCGAAACAGTGTACGGGCCGGCGGCGAAAAATGAGGCTCCAACCTCCTGCGGCCAAATCCAGCTGGAGAACGACCCTTGGTCGCTGGTAAAGATCGTCTCGCTGAAGGAGCCGTTCTCGCCCCCGGTCAGGTGCAGCACAAGATCGAACTGCTTGTCGGCCGGAAGGGCGACTCCCTGCACGTAGAACGCCGAGAAGGGCGAGGGCAAGCTGGGCTCGACCAACAGCCGGGGTTGTCCGTCGTCAACGGAGAATGTGGTGCTGGCCGTCTGTCCAGCGGAGCGAACCACGACGCGGTAGATGCCGGGCCACCAGCCTTGGTTGGGGGGATTGAGCGTCAAGTCTGAAGTCCCGTCGGGAGCCACCGTCATGGGGAGGACCTCTTCTTGCCCGTCGGGGGTCAGCAGAACGCACAAGCTGCCGGTGCCGGAAGATAGCCCCGAGATGATTGCAGTAGGCGAGGAACGTGCCACGTACCGGGCCGGCCTAACGGTGATGGTCAACATCGTCTGCGATTGTCCGGAATGTACGAGCGGTACGAGCAGGAGAAGGCCGGGTAGGAGAAGTCTCATCGCTGTCCCCCGAAGACACGAGTTCCACAGTCACGGTGCACGCTACGGCCTACCTCTTCTCGACTCGTTCACGTTGTAGTCCGTAACGCAGTAGGTCCGAGCCGTCGCTGAAGCGAGTGGCCTCCGTGCTGCCAAGATTTACTGAAATGACGTATCTCCCACGGGATCGATCCGCGGCTACCAGACAAGCACCGGCCCCGGGCGTTGTACCCGTTTTGACGCCGTCGATCCGGCGAGACTGCCAGAGCAGTTGATTGGTGTTGCGCCAGTGATGAACGGTGCGGTGATCGGCACTCCACGCAGTCCACGTTCGCGTTCTGACCAGTTGCCGGAAGCGCGGCTTCCGCATTGCGGCCCGCGCCAGGGCTGCCAGATCGCGCGCCGTGGTGACCTGCCCATACGCGTCGAACCCGTTCGGGCTGGAGTAGTGAGTGTGCCATAAGCCGAGGTGACGGGCCTCGCCGTTCATCCAGGAAACAAAGCGAGTGGTGCTGCCGGCCGCGGCTTCGGCCAGGGCAACGGCGGCGTCATTACCCGAAGGCAAAAGCATGCCGTGCATGAGGTTCCAGACGGTCATCGTCTCTCCCTGGTAGAGGCCGGCGGTCGATCCACCGTACGCCGCCGCATTGGCGCTCACGGTCACCACGCGTTGCAGGGGCAATCGACGATTCAGCAGGACGACCTCCGTCATGATCTTGACGGTGCTCGCCGGATAACGCTCGATATCGGCCGATTTCTGATAGAGGGTCTCACCGGACTGCCCGTCGATGATGATAGCCTCGGGCGCCGAAACCAGAGGCCCGCTCGGAGGGGCAGATCTGGCGATCGATACGACCAGCAACGAAGAGGCGAGCGGGACAAGCGCCCAGAGCACGCGGATCAGGGACAGCGGCATCCGACTCAGCTCGCGTGCCCCATGGCGTGCCGCAGATACTCGGTCGCGTGGCTGTATCCGGCCTGAACCAGCTCTCGCGAGGCGCTGAAATCGCGCCCGTCGGAGGTTTCGGGAAGAGGAGGGCGCAGAAGGTGAGCTTTGCGTCCGCGGGTTGCTGCCAGGCTGGTTTCGAGGTCGACAGACTTCTGACAGGATATTCGTGCGCATCGGTCGAGCACCCCCTCGGGGTCTGCATCGATCTGGAAGTACGAGCAGTCTAGCGCATACGCCTCGGAGACACCCCGCTCCCACAGCGGGCGTAACGGCAGGTATTCGAGAACGCCTCCGTCGACGTAGAGCTCGTCGTCGATTCGATACGGAGGGAATACTCCTGGAATGGACGAGCTGGCCATGACCGCGGGAACGATCTCCCCTGAATCGAAGAGAGTGAGCCTGCCGTCGGAAAGCCTCACGGCAACGACGACGCACGGAATGACACATTGCTCGAAGGTGGTATCGCCGATCTGCCTCCGAAGGAAGCGCTCCAGCGAGTGAGAAGAGTGCAAGTAACCGCGGCGTGCCAGGTTCAAGAGAATGCGGGGCGGGGTGCCCGGAAAGATGTCGCGTCGGCTCAGTCCCATCCAGAGCGCTTCGAGACGGTCGAGCCGGTTCGGGAAGAGCGAATACCAGGCGGCGTTGATCGCCCCCACACTGCTACCGGTTACCATCGCGGCACGGATACCGGCTTCAGATAGCGCTTTGAGGGCGCCTACCTGACTTGCTCCGCGTGGCCCGCCGCCAGAGAGAGCGAAACCGATCACTTCGTCACTGTTCCGAGATAGCCGAAACACTACAGTCCCCTCTACATTGTGCCGCCCGGCGATCACGCTGGCAAGAATTTCTTCGCTATTCTTTACCTGCACCACGGGACACTGCCAAGCGCGTCGCGAGGCTGACGCGGCATCGCGAGACGGCCGGACACCGCTTCGCGGTCCGGCTCTGCGCCGGGGTCGGCAAAGGGAGTGATCGCGCCATTGCCGTCTCGACGTATCCCCGCGCCTGTCCGCTGCCTCGTCGGCACCGTGTCCCGACGGAAGGCGGTGGTGCGAGGGATGGCGGCGGCCGGGGCCGTCGACCGGCAGACGACACGCCAAGCGGCGATAATAGAAGACACGGCTGCGAAACTTTTAGCCGCGGTAGAGCGTATGAATGATGTGCAGGTGAGAGATCTCGCGGACCTGTCGGACGAGCAGCTCATCGAGCGAGCCCGGCAGGCCGACCACGCCGCGTACACGGTCTTGATCGATCGCTATAAAGAAGCCGGCTATCGCGGAGCGCTGGCAATCCTGAGGCACCCGAGCGACGCGGAGGACGCCCTTCAGGAAGCGTTTATCAAGGCATATGTGTACCTC
>JBOGSL010000219.1:0-5102 GCA_050695395.1 Chloroflexota bacterium
GTCCAAAGGGCGTCTAGCGAAACCCGCCGCTTGGCTCAGCCAACTGTCTCCGCGACAATGGAGCCATGGAACCGATGGCTTCCACCCAGAGGCTGATCTACGATCGAAGCGGTCCCTTCCGCGTCTCCTGCATCTGGGCCTTGATGATGCTGGTCGGGCAGTTCTTGCTTGGCATGTGGACCAACCTATTTGTGAGCATCCCGGCCCACCACGCCGGTAGCAGCACGGCTAGTTCCGGCTATCTCTCACACGGCCTACAGTCGGATATCTGGGCGCTGCAGCACGCTAGCCCCGTGCTCCGCGCCCACATAATCCTGGGGATCTTGATCGTGATCGGCGCGCTGTACACGATCTGGGCGGCCGCCCGGGCGCGTCACGGGTCGCTGCTCGCCTGGGCAATCGTGGCGGCGATCGGCATCATCGTAGCAGGCATCCAGGGCGCGAGCTTCCTCGTCTTCAGCGAAGATGTCAGTTCCATGATTATGTCCGGAGGCTTCGCGTTGGGCATGGTCAGCTATGCCGTGGGCCTGTATCTGGCAAGGTAGAAGGAAGCCGGACGGGGTTGGCCCGACCGAGGGCGCTGCGGGAAAGCCCTTCGATGCTGTCGGCCCTCACCATACTGTCTGACTTTCAAGGCCGAAAACCGTCCGAAAAGACGAACATTGGGAAATCTCGCCCGTGTGAAGCATTTCATAGCATCGATCGCGTAAGTGGCGTAACCTGGGGCTGTGGTCGGATGAGCCACACAAGTTCAAACAAAAAAGGGAGCGAATGACATGACTAACGACGAGAGCAAAGACCGTTTCAACAAGGGCCACGGAAACGACGAGGCAGAGGAAGAGGACGTCGAGGGCCATAGCTTTAACAAGGGCCACGACAAGTTCAACGAGGGCCACGGCAAGCTCAACGAGGGCCACGGCAAGTTTACGAAGGACGAGGGCAGGCTCCACTAGTATCCGCTCCTCCATGACAGGCCGGGAGAACGTTCTCCCGACACACAAGCCAAGGGGCCGGCCGCGCCGGCCCCTTGGCTTGTGCTCCGTTTTCGGCCGCCAAAAAGGCAGCTCCGAGTATGTCTCCGCCCGTTCGAATCGGAGGGGCCGGGAAACGAAGGTCTAGAGGCTCAGGCGGTGCGGGATGTGGTCTGGGTTCGATACGCCTGAACCGCGTCCACCAGAGAGCCTCGGAAGAGCGACTCCTCCAGGCTTCCCATCTCCTTGCGGTTCGCCAGCGTAATCCGGTCGAGTAGGGTTTGCCCCTCGTCCGTCAGCCAAACCATGACGCGCCGCCGATCTCGCGGATCCTCTTCCCGGTGCAGCAGGCCTCGCTTTACGCAGCGATCCACCAGCAGGGATGTGCTCGACTGGCGAAGCTGCAAGGCGCGAGCCAGGTCGCCGATCGCCACTCGCGGATAGTCGCGATGGCCGCGGGTCACCACGAGAACGAGATGTTGCTGAGGGGTGATCCCCAACTGGCGTGATTGCTCTTCCGCGTAGCGAAGGAAAGTCCGCAGCGCCGTGCGGAAATCGGACTGGTCGCGGTAGTCGCTTTCGGAGAACGTAGCTTGCGTCATCGTTGTATTGATCTATGGTACACAAGGTCTTCCGGTTAGTCCAGCGTCTCTGCGCTCCCATACCGCTGCCTGGTCTGCGTCCCAAAGTTGCATCTTGGAGAGAAACGTGCCCGATTGGGGGGACGAGGTCCCGCCTACGGAGCGATCCGGCCGGTCTACGCGGGAGGAGCGCCCGGTTCACTTGGCTCCGCGCTCTCCGCCTTTGCCTTGTCGTACACGTCGATCTCGTCACGCAGGCGCATAATCTCCGCTCGGGCCCGCTCGCCTCCCAGCCAGCTCTGCCCGGCGATTTGCGTCTTCCAGTACTGGATCTGGTTCAGCGCAGCGCTTTTCTGCGCTTGGTTCTCGATCAAGCCTGCCTCCCGGTGGCGCCCCCGGCGGGACTCGAACCCACGACCGTCCGCTTAGAAGGCGGATGCTCTATCCTGCTGAGCTACAGGGGCAAGAAACCACCCACAGTTTACTGGACAATGCGACGAGCACGCGGCGGTCACGGAAGACATCTCATAGCGCGGTCGGTGGCGACGAAGGAGCGCCGGCCGCCTTGCCGGGTCGCAAAGCAGCACATCTTCGCTTGCACACCGGCCGTCCGGCGGGCGCTTCGCGACCGTCCGCGCTAGGTGACTACGCGAAGCCAGACCTCGCGGGGCGTCCCTGTGACACCGTCCGTCCCTACAACGTGCGGCGTTAAGAGGTGCGGGCTTCGAGCAATGTGTCGAGGCAATCGCTCAAGGCTGTGAAAGCCGCGTCACATTCTTCCGGTAAGCCGACGGAGATTCGAATCGCTTCCCGCGGGTCGTGGAAACTTCGCACCAGAACGCCGGCCGCGCCCATCGCATCGCGCAGATCATCGGCGGAGAGGTGACCGCACTCCCAATACAGGAAGCTCGTCTCGGAGGGATAGACGGTGCCGAGGGGAAGCGTTGCAAGACGATCATGGAGGTGCCGTCGGTTTTCGTTGATGCGCTCCACGTTGCGCATGAGATACGCGGAGTCGTCCAGGGACGCTATGCCCGCCGCTTGAGCGACGACGCTGACCTGGTATGGCGACACGGTGCCGGCCAGGCCACGCACGATCGACTCCCGAGCAACGACGTAGCCGAGGCGCAATCCGGCGAGCGCCGCCCACTTGCTAAAGGTGCGAAGCACGATGAGATTGGGATGGTGGTTGCCCCACTCCACCAGGCTGCGTCCGGCAAACTCGGCGTACGCTTCATCGAGAATCACAATTCGTTCGAGGCTGAGCAGCCGCTCAATGTCTTCCACCGGCGAGCTGTTGCCCGTGGGGTTGTTGGGGCTGCAGACGATGATCACTTTGGTGCGCGGCGTGAGCGCGGCCTCCACCGCGTCGAAATCGATAGCGAAACCGTCGCCGCGGGGAGCCTTGAGGAAGGATATGCCCTGGCGACCGGCTGCCACCTGAAATGTGGGGAACGAGGGAGTGCTGTCGAGGACCTCATCGCCGGGTTTGACCAGAAGGCGGAAGAGTAAATCGATCAGCTCGTCGGCGCCGGCCCCGCAGGCGATGCACTCCGGAGCCACGTTCAGATACTCCGCAAGTCGCCGGCGCAGGATGGTGCAGGCGGGATCGGGGTAGCGTTCCACCCGCGCCCGCTCAATCGCCTCGGCAACCAGCGGCGACGGGCCGTACGGATTCTCGTTGGCATCCAGCTTCACGACCGCGCGGCCCAGCGTTGCCTCCATGGCGGCGATATCGGGGCGAGTTACCGCCATGTCGATAACAAGCGGGGCGAGCCGTCATGCGCGTGGTAAGGGGCCGGTAAGACGCGGTAGTTGTATATCACGGCGCTATAGTAAAAGCTATCAGGAAAGTAGGTGTAGGTGTGGAGCGAGCCCAGCTGGAGAAACTGTTCGACCGCGGTCTCCTGAGCCGCGGGCAATTTGTTGCCGGCCTGGCCGGGCTGGGAGTGACGGCCGCGGGGCTCGAGCGTTTGCTCGGTGTCACGACAGGACCGGTCGATGCCCAGACCGATACGGCGCAGTATTTCTGTCTCATCGTGCTGGACGCGTTCCGACCGGACTACATGCAGATGGCTCCGATGCCCCACCTCGAGGCGCTCGGGAAGCGCGGCACAAGCTACGACTTCGCCTGGGTGGCACAGCTCGAGAGTGAGACACCGACGGGCCACGCAACCCTGTCGACCGGGTCGGTGCCACGGAACGACGGCATCATTGGCTTTGAGTGGAGGGATCCGAAAAGCGGAAAAGAGGCGCGCGACGGCTGGCCGCCGGGAGTGCTGGCAGGCGACATGGAGCGAGATTTGCGGGCCTCCGGCGCCGACTCGATACCGCTGGCCATCAAGGCGGCCGATCCCGCAGCAAAGGTCGCCACCATGTCGTCCGAGAAGGTCTACGCGGCAGATGCCATGGGCGGATGGGCGGCGGACTACATCTTCTATCACCATCGCACCGCAACGCACCTGGTTCCCCGTGCCGTGCCCGGGCACGAGCCGCCCGCCGAGTTCTTTCGGCGCCCGAAGCTATCGTTGAAGCTGCCCCGCACCCGGCTCACCAACTGGGATTACCTCTCGACCATGCTGGCCCTGGCGGCCCTGGCTGATTTCAAGCCGCGAGCCCTCATGGTCAACATGCCTGGCTGCGATTTTTACGGGCACCCCTATGGCGGCCCGGCGTCGCCTAAGGTGATGGGAACCGTCGCGGCCGGCATCGACCGCAACATCGGCAGGATTGTCCAGGCGTACCAGGCCGCCGGCATCTCTGACCAAACACTGTTCGTGGTCACGGCGGATCATGGCATGGTTCCCAACGATCGCGCCGTTCCAGGCAGCACTACGATGTCAACCGTTAAGCACAACGGCGGGCAGTACCTCTTCCACACCGGCGGTACGGCGGCCGACATCTATCTCAAGAATCGCCTGGGGGCACAGGAGGTCGCGGCGGCGATGGCTCGGGTGCCGAATGTGGCCGCATCCTACTATCAGACATTGACGAACGGGGCCTACAGTTATGAGCTTTCGGCGAGCAGCTCCATACCAAGTGATCTGGATGATGCCTATCGCTACCTCCTGAGCACCTTTTCGGGACCAACCGCACCGGACGTTGTGGCTCCTTTTCGCGAGAATACCATCGGATCCGCCGAGAAAACGGCTCACGGTGACCACGGAGGCTTGAACTGGGGAGCCCAGCACATCCCCCTCTTCATTGCCGGGCCCGGCGTGCGCCCCGGCGCTACCTCGCACTTTCCGGCCCGGCTCGAGGACGTAGCCCCCACCGTCTTGCAGCTGCTCGGCCTCGCCTCCCCAGACATGGACGGAACCGTGCTGGCCGATTGTCTCGGCAACGCGAGCGCTGCCCAGGTGAGCGCACAGGAAGCACTTCGTGGCCCGCTCACGGCACATCAGGCCGCGCTGATCACTCAAGCCGAGACCGACATTGCGCAGGATCAGAAGGCCGGAATTCATCCCCCGCCTGCTCTCCCGATGAAGCCATAGGAGGCACGCAGCACGTCGGCTAGCGCCGGCCCACGGAAGGCGCGGCGCGCCTTCGC
>JBOGSL010000220.1:0-2233 GCA_050695395.1 Chloroflexota bacterium
GAATCAGCTCGTCGAATTGAATGAGAACAGCCTAAAGGGCCGCTCGTTCCTGCTCGGAAACAAGCGCGCTTTCTCGCTCTGTCTGCCGGTTAGCACTCAGGCAGCGGTTGCCGAGCGCCACGCGCACAAATGGTTCGGCGCCCATCTCTACGGCTTGAAATTTCTGGAGGACCAAGTGGTTCGCGTCCACGGGCAAGAGACGCACGTCCTATCCAGGCCCGAGCAAAGGGGCTTCACCATGGGGTTGACCTTTGCCCGGAGAGAATATGAGGTCGAGGGCCAGAGCTGCTCAGAGGAATTTTTCGTGCCGGACGGCATTCCGGCCATCGCCTGCCAGTTAGACGGCCCGTTTGAGTTCAGTGTCGAGCCGGAGCTCGACATACGGAGGGCTTCGATTCTGCGGCATGACATCGACACGTACTTGTGTCAGTTGCTGGATCACGGCATGTTGATTTCTGCCGCGGTGCCGGAGGGTGAATACGACGACGCAACGGAGTCGTTTCGAAATAGCGAGGCAGGGGCCAAACGGGCCTTTGTGGCAATCGAGATCGTGGGGGACGATGGAGGCTGTCTGCTCCGTCCTGCCGGGAAGCACCACCGGAGAAAACTCTATCTGCAGGATCGGGTGCGCCAGCGATTCATCCTCACCACGGCGCCGGAACAAGCCCGCCACGATCATGCGCCACTCTGGGAGGAAAGCCGGGCCTCAGTGTACGTTCCCGTGGAGCTAGGGTTCCGCGATCACGGCACCATCTTCTACGGTTTCGGAGACTCGGCCGAGGAGGCCCTCGAACATTTGCACACGCTTCGCGACAACTACGCGTCGTATCGGGCGCAGAAGCTGGAGACCGCTCGTGATCTTGTGGAGCACGCGGGTTTCCGCACCGGCGCGGATCGGATCGACGTAGCGCACGACCAGGTACTGTTGCGGCTGATGAATGGCCTGGTGGCCCGCCAGGCCCCCGCGGCCGACACTGTTCTGGAAGAGCCGGCGAGCATGATTCTGGCCGGGAACCGGTACTTTCACGACGTGTGGAAGCGAGATGAGAACATTGCCCTGGGCTTCTTGCTATCGCTCGGTTATTACGATGTTGCCCGCGAAGTTATTCGCGATACCTGGCAGTTCCAGGATCCCGAGACCGGGCGTTTGCCTCATCGCCTCAAGCCCGGAGAGAAGCCGGTGTATCACTCCAGCGACGGCACTCTCTGGGCTCTGGTGCGCTTGCACCAGTACTGGCGCAGCACGGGCGACGACGGTCTCCTCCACGACCTGCTGCCCCTAGCTGAACACTTCTTCGAGCGAAGCTTCTCACGCCTGCGAGTCGGCATGCTGCCGTCGGGCCGGACCAGCTCGCCGGACTACCTCTGGGAAACCTGGATGGATACCGAGCACACTCCGCGGGACGGATTCCCGATCGAGATTCAAATGCTCTGGATTGCTTCCCTCCGATCCTTTTTGCCCTTGGTCCGGGACGAGAGTCTTGCCGGGCGAATGCGTCAGGCAGAGATCGAAGCTCGGGAGGCCCTGTCTCGTTTCAGCGCCAACGGTTCCCTCATCGACAGTCTGGACGAAGATTTACAAGCGCGCGATCTGGTAACGCCAAACCCGTACTTCTGCTTCGGTCTGGGGCTCGATCTGGGAGTGCCACTGGAGCGAGGCATGCGCGATGTGGGGCGGCAGCAGCTGGCAGGGCGCCAGGGAATCAAAACGCTAGCGCCCCGCGATTGGGAGAGGGTGTTTCCGCCGGAGCTTCTCTCGAATCCGGCACTTGTTCGAGGACGCGGCATGCGCAGCCTCGGGAAGTTCAACTACCACCGCGGCGTTGAGTGGAATTGGCTCGTGCAGTTCTTCATCCGCGCGGAGCTAAAGTATGGGAGCCCGGACACCGCCTACCGCCGCTACCTTCGGCGGCAGGTAGAAGCCGCACTGCACACCGGTGGAGTAGGAGGCATCAGCGAGCTCTTCGACTTGTCGGGCAGTCGCGGCCCCGAGTTCCAGGCGTGGAGCATGGCGGGCTTTCTAGAGGCCCTGCACGCGTTCGCCGGCATCGAGATCGACGTTCCCAACCGGCGCATCCGGGTCGAGCCACAGCTTCCCCATGACTGGCCGGCCCTGCAGGTGCGAGCCTGGTACGGCAACACTCCGTTTGACCTGCGACTCGATCGCTCCCAAGATGCGCTGAGTCTCACTCTCGATTTTCCGTGGGGACAACCGCCCGATTGCCTCATAGAT
>JBOGSL010000221.1:0-1986 GCA_050695395.1 Chloroflexota bacterium
GTTTAGGGAAGCAACTTAAACGCACACTCCCTAGGGCAACATGCACGATCCCTGTTGTGTACAGTGAGCCGCTGGGTCTAGCGGATTAAAAAGAGCTTAGCGCTCGTGCTCTTGCGGCTTGGCTTGCGTCAGGTTCTCGGCCCTGGCCTCTAGTTCGATTGCCCGCTGTTCAATCTCGTCTGCATAGGTGCGGAGCGAAGCTGTTCCCGCGGGATGGCTAACCGCCGTTGCCAGTCCGCGAATGCGCTTCGCTCGAGTGCGATAGAACCGGGCCTGTTGGATCAGGTCAGCGGCCTCATCATTCGACGTAGAAATTCTCCCCATCATTTCTGCGCGCAGCCGCGCTGGTCAGGATCGGATGGAGAGGGAGTATAGCGAACGTCGCCGCGAAATTCACAACCCCGAGCGGAGATCACGCATGGAAGCGGAAACGCTGCCGCTCGTGCTCCAGATCGCCCGCGTAGTGTTCGAAATCGTCGGCGATCACAAACAACTCGTGGTTGGGCGGAAATCGAAGTTTGCGCGCCAACGTGCGCAGTTGCATCGCCTTTTCCTTTAGAAACCGGACTTCCTCGTGATCATGATCATCGGTCATGGGCCGGCCCTCGTTCGTGACGAGCGCAACCCCCGATCGAGAACGATCTCGCCTACACCCGTTTCCACCGGTTTTTGTGTTAACGGTGTGTCCAGTCCGACGCCGGCCCGTGATAACGTCACGTCACCGAACAATCACCCAGTGAGGCGGGCGCCAGAGCGTAGGGCGCCAGAGCGTAGGTTGCGTACCGCTTGCGTACCGCTCGATCTCGCTGGGCCTCTTAGCTCCGAGGATCGAAGCACAGCGAAAATTGTATCTATCGCCGGAAGATCCGCAGCGGAACGCGCTCCTGGTTTCGTCGCCGCGAGACCCTGCTCAGTCGGTTCGGTCCCGACGCGCCACTGCCCGAAGTTGCTGGTGCGGGTCGCGAATTGTGCCTGACGCTGGGACATGGGCGATCCGTGCGCAGTCGAGGACTGCCAGCATTCGGTCGGTCCGCTCAAACCGGCTCGACCAAACTCGGCTCGTCGTATTTCACGTCGCCGACCTTCGTTCCGATCTTGAAGCACTCCATCTGCTCCACAGGGAACGGCTTGAGCATCGCGCGTAGCTCATTGTTGCTCGCTGGTTGTTCTCCAAGCCACTTCGCGTAGTCACCTGGGTCCAAGATCACCGGCATCCGATTGTGGATCGGCGCGCAGAGCGCGTTCGGCTCGGTGATGATGATGGTACATGAGCGGACCACTTCGCCGCTCGCCTTGTCCGTCCACTTCTCCCATAGGCCAGCGAAACCGAACACGCTCCGGTCCTTCATCACCATGGCGTAGGGTTGCTTGTGCTTGTCGGGGAGCTTCTGCCACTCATAATACCCATCAGCGAGCACGATACAGCGCCGCTTCCTAACCGCCTCGCGATAGGCTGGCTTGGTAGTCACGGTCTCCGCTTTCGCGTTGATCAGGTTGTAGTCAACCTTGGCATTCTTCGCCCAAGACGGTATCAGACCCCACCGAAACATCTCCGCACGGCGTTCCTTGGTGTCCGCATCGAAGACGACTGCGGGCACGATCTGCGTCGGCCCAATGTTATAGCGCGGCTGAAGATTGAGGCTGTTCGTCAGGTTGTAGAGCCGGTGGATCTCGGCCCAGGTCGCGGTCAGCTTGTAACGGCCGCACATTCAGTGACGCCGTTCGTTCGCTGCGAGTTCCGTTCGCTGGATCTCATTGATGGTAACGATGATGCGCTGCCACGCTAGCTGTCCCTCGCTGTCACCCTGGGCGAACATCTCGTCAGCGCGTTGACCCGCTACATTCTTAACGTCGCCACCAAGCCGCTCAAACATCAGTTGGCGGCGTGCGATAGGTCGAGATCGGAGATCATTGGTCCGGTGTTTTGATCTCACGTTCATTCATCTGGACGGTATCGGCGTACAGCCGCCAGTCACCGATACTGCA
>JBOGSL010000222.1:0-9304 GCA_050695395.1 Chloroflexota bacterium
GGCTTCTCGGTGCACGACACCATCGTGATCTTCGACCGGATCCGTGAGAATCTGTCGCGGCGGACCGGTGAGCCGTTTCCGCAGGTGGTCAACCACAGCATCTTGCAGTCGTTCGTGCGATCGATCAACACCTCCTTCACGGTGGTGCTGACCTTGTTGGCCGTGTTCCTTTTCACCGGTCAGTCGATCCGCTTCTTTGTGCTGGCCATGCTGATCGGTATCATCAGCGGGACCTACAGCTCGATCTTTAACGCCAGTCAGATACTGGTGGTGTGGCACAACCACGAGATCAAGAATTTCATCACGAGACGCAGGGAAGCTCCGCAGGCCGCGTAGGGATGGAACGCCGCTCCGCGGCCGGGTGCCCGAAGAGGCCCCGGCAGGCGGCGTGGCGTGGCGCGACATGCTAGATTCCGACCTCAAAATCGCTCTCGTGCACGACTACCTCAATCAGGCGGGTGGCGCCGAGAAGGTGGTCGAGATCTTCCACGAGATGTTCCCGGATGCTCCGCTCTACACCTCCGTCTACGATCGAGACGCCATGCCGGACATCTGGCGTTCGGTGGACATCCGCACCACCTTCCTGCAGCGGCTCTCGCCGCGTGCCACCTTTGTTCGTTTTCTGACACCGCTGTATCCCACCGCTTTCGAACAATTCGACCTCCGCGAGTACGACCTCGTGCTGAGCAGCACCACTACGTTTGCCAAAGGCGTCATCACGCGTCCCGACACCTGCCACGTCTGCTATTGCAACAATCCCACCCGCTTTCTCTGGATGTACCACGACTACCTGGAGCGCGAGCGACTGCCCGCGCCGGCGCGCGCCCTGTTGCCGCTTGCCGCCACCTTGATGCGTCCCTGGGATTACGCCGCCGCCCAGCGAGTCGATTACTTCATCGCCGGTTCGCACAACGCCGCACGTCGCATCGCCAAGTTTTACCGACGCGAGGCCGATGTCCTGCAGGCGCCCATCGATGCTCGGAGCTTTGCCCTTGCCGACGAGGTCGGCGACTACTTCCTGAGCGTCTCCCGGCTACAGTCGTACAAGCGCATCGATCTGGCCATCGAGGCGTGTAACCGACTGGGCGTCGAACTGCATGTGATTGGTGACGGACCCGATCGAACGCGCCTCGAGGGGTTAGCCGGGCCAACGGTGAAGCTGCTGGGCCGGCTTCCGGACGACGCGATGCGACGCGAGCTGTCTCGCTGCCGGGCGTTCATCTTGCCGGGCGAGGAAGATTTCGGGCTTGCGTCGCTCGAGGCGCAGGCCAGCGGCCGGCCGGTGATTGCATACCAAGCCGGCGGCGCATTGGAGACCATGGTCGAGGGTGAGACAGGCGTGTTCTTCTCGGAGCCGACGGTCGAGTCACTTCGGGAGGCTCTCGCCGGTTTTGAGGACACGTTTGACCCACAGACCATCCGCCGCCATGCGATGCGGTTCGATAAGAGCAGCTTCAAAGAGCGGCTCTCCGAGCTTCTGGCGCGCAAGTACGCGGAGCATCGCGAAAACCTCGCCGGCTGATAGATGCAGAGCGTCGCTCTCGGCATCAACAATTGCCATCCGGTGTCCGACGTTCTGGCGGCGCTCACGGAGGCGGAAGGCCTCGGCGCCGAGGCGGCATTCGTATCCGAAGATATAAACTGCCGCGATGCTTTCCAGCTGGCTGCCCTCGCTGCCAGGCAAACCGACCGGATCCGTCTCGCTACCGGCGTGGTCAACCCCTACACCCGCAATCCCACCTCGCTGGCCATGTCGATTGCCACGCTCGACGAGATCAGCCGCGGTCGTGCCATACTCGGCCTGGGCACCAGCTCGCCGGGCCTGATCCAAGATCAGATGGGAATACGCCCGGGAAGCGGCATCGTGGTGCTGCGCGAAGCGACGACCATTGTCCGCGCCTTACTGGCAGGCGGACCGGTGACGTACGAGGGACGGTACTTCAGCTACCACGACGCGCAGCTCGAGGCGAAGCCGGTGCAGCCCCGGATTCCCATCTACTTCGCCGCGATGGGCCCGAAGACACTCGAACTAGCGGGCGAGCTGGCAGATGGAGTGCTCCTCAATGTGGGGGCTTCGCCCGAATACGTCCGCTGGGCTGTGGAAAAAATCACCCAGGGCGCGGGGCGCGCCGGGCGGGACCCGCATGAGATCACCGTGGCGGCATGGCTGGCGATTTATCTAGGAACGGGCGAAGCGCCGCTCCGGCGCGCGCGGCGATTGATGGCGAGAATGCTCAGCGTTCCGCGACAGGGCGAGCTGCTGCTGGACCACTCAGGGATGACCGACGACGGTCTCCTGGTCAGGCTTCGTCAGTCCTACCAGGCCTATCCGGAGCGCGGCGATGTGGAAGCAGCGGCGACACAGATCCCGGAGGGGCTGGCCGAGCGCGCGACCCTGGTCGGGACGGTTCACGAAGTGACAGATCGCATCCAGCAATATCGGGAGGCCGGTGTGAACCTGCCGGTCATGGGCGTCGGCCCGCTGCGCTCGCTGTACCAAGGTTAAAATGGCACGCCGTTGTCGCGCGGCCGGTGCGCCCGCGTCGCAGCGAGCTCTGCCCTCATCAATCCAAAATCAAATGCACATCGCCGAACTCGTGCCAGAGGTAACGCCCCTTGAGGGCGGCATCGTAAGCGGCGACAAGGGACTCGCGTTGGGCGATGGCCTGGAGCATCGCGAGGTGGCTCGAGCGCGGCTCGTGCAGACCGGTTAGGAGCCCGTCTACCGAGTGCACGCCTCGCTCCGGCGTGATGACCGTACAGGTCCAGCCTTCCCCGGGATGGGTTACGCCATCGGGGCCCGTCACGGTCTCCAGGGCCCGCACCACCGTGGTACCTACCGCGATGACCGTATTGCCCGAGGCATGCGCGGCATTGATCAGCCGGGCGCTCGCTTCGGGCACGCGATAGTACTCCTCGTAAGGAGGCTCGTGCTCCTCGGGACTCGCGACGCCGGTATGGAGCAGCAGCGGAGCAAGCCGAATGCCCCGATCGGCCAGGCGAGCCAGCAAATCGACGCTCACGGGCCGCCCGGCGGACGGCATCTCGGCACTGCCCGGTTCTGTGGTGTAGACGGTCTGGTAGTAGCTTCCCGGCCACTGACGGGAAACATATCCGTATCGGATAGGCGAGCCGTAGTGCTCCAGATAGCCGCGCCACGGCTGGGGCAGCTCGAGCGAGATCAGCCAGAGGCGCGTGCGATGCGGATCACCCGGATCGAGGCAGTTGCAGCGATATGGAGTGTGGATCCGCGCGGACGCGCCCCCAGGCAGGCTCAAGCGCTCGCCGGAGACATCCTCCTGGAATCGCTCCGCTCCATCTTCGTGCCGACGGCGCAGTCCGGCCGACCAGACATCACCCGGCAGATGAGTGGAGAGGTGCAGCTCGAGCCGCCGCCCATCATCAAGGGTCACGGGCAGGGAAGCGTTGAGCGTGCCGCTGGTGTTGATGACGAGCACATCGCCCGGATCAAGCAGCCTGGGGAGATCGCGAAAGGCGCAGTGCTGAATGCGGTCGTCTCGACGGTGGGACACCAAGAGCCGCACCTCGTCTCTGGCCAGGCCCCTGGTCTCCGGAGGGCCGGCTGCCTCGAGCTCGGCGGGGAGGGTGAAATCGAGAGACGACAGCTTTACCGGCACTGGTAGACCGATCACCGTTACACCTTCGCCACGGTCAGGTCCTCTGCCCGATAGCGGCCGCTCGGCAGATCACGCTCCAGGAGCGCGAGGAAGGCGGGCACGCTTTCCTCGGGCAGCGGTCGATCGCTAATGTCCTCGTCCGGATAGGCTGCCTGGTGCATCGCCGTCCGCATATCCCCCGGGTCAACAGCGTACACCCGTACATCCGGGTTCTCCGAGGCCAGGACGGCACTGAGCTGGTCCAGAGCCGCCTTGCTCGCCCCATAGCCGCCCCAGCCTTCGTATGGCTCGATCGACGCATCGCTGGTCACGTTGATGATGCGTGCACCGGGTTTCAGATGGGCGTGGAGCGCCTGAAGGACTCCGAGCTGGGCAACGACGTTGGTGTTGAGCGCCTGGAGCAATTCGCTCAGCGGGTACTCGAGCAGCGGGCGCAACGGGCTGGCTCCCAGGGTGCCTGCGTTGTTGACGATCAGATCCAGACCGCCCAACTCCCCGGCGCGCCCGGCCAGGGCCCGCTGGTGCGCCTCGTCGCCAATGTCACCGGCAATCGCCGTTGCCGACTCCGCAACCGGCAACGCGGCACGCGCCTCCTCGAGCGCTACCGCATCTCGAGCATCGACGATGAGTTGCCATCCTTGCTCGCTCAGAGCTCGGGCCAGCGCGCGTCCCAGGCCGGTGGAAGCGCCAGTGATGAGGGCGGTGCGGGGAGGTTCGGCCATAGTTCGCTCCTTCACATAGTGTTTCCTCGATCCTAATGCGTTCGAGACAGTAATGCAAGTAAGTACTGTCATAACTGTCGACGACGTATATACTCGGTCGACATGATCAGCACCCCTGGTCCGGCTCTCGCCAGTCTGCCCGACACGCGTCGCGAGATTCTCCGATACCTAAAGCGAAGCGGGGAAGCGGACGCAGTAAGCACGGCCCGTGCCTTGGGCATCACCCCTAGCGCCGTTCGGCAGCACTTCACCTCTCTGGAGCGCGATGGCCTGGTGACGCACCGTAGCGAGCGCCGCGGACCCGGCCGGCCGCAGCACGCCTTTCGCCTCACTCCCGGGGGAGACGCCCTCTTCCCTCGCAATTACGATGAGCTGGCCAACGAGCTACTGAGCTACGTGGAAGATGAGAATCCCGAGTTGCTGGAGCGCATCTTCTCGCGTCGCGGCCGGCGCCGGTTGGAACGCACCAACGCGCGCACGGCCGGTCTGGACTTCGACGCCCGCGTAGCCGAGCTCACTCGAATCCTGGACGAAGACGGCTATCTGGCAGAGTTCGAGCGCCGTCCCGACGGCTCCTACCTCGTCACCGAAAACAATTGCGCCATCCTGGGCGTCGCCTTCAGATACGGCCACGCCTGCAGCAGTGAGCTGGAGTACCTCCAGGCCGCTTTGCCCGATGCCACCGTAACGCGCGTCGCTCACCGCCTCGCCACTGGCCATGTCTGCGCCTACCACATCCGGCGAAATCCGTGATGAGTTGAGCCGGCTGGTCTGTTGGCCGGACGAGGCTCGTCGCGCTGCCGGGCCCTCTCAGTCCTGTGCGAAGGCCAGGCCCACAACGCGCTCGACGCCCGCTTCTTTCAGCGCGCACCCCGCTTCGCTCATGGTCGCCCCCGTCGTGACCACATCGTCGACCAGCAAGACCGTCTCGGCTTCCAGCGGCGCGTTCACGGCAAAGGCGCCCGCCACGTTGGCTTGGCGGTGCTCACGGTCGAGCGAGGCTTGCTGCTCGGTCCGGCGCGTGCGGCGCAAGACGTGGCTCTCGAGGGGAAAGTGAAGCGTGTGCGCCAGGTGTCGTGCCAGGAGCGCCGACTGATCGTACCCGCGCTGGTGGCGGCGACTGGGGTGCAGCGGAAGCGCGACCACTGCCTCAGCCTCCATTTCCCCAGCCACGCCGGCCATCACTCGGCCCATCAGTGCCGAGATTGCATGGTGGCCGTTGAACTTCAGCGCATGTACCGCCTCTCGAGCGATTCCTTCGAAGCGCGTTGCCACCAAGAGCTGATCGAGCTCTGAAGCAGCGCGGCTGCAGGCGCCGCACCAGGGGCCGGCAGCGGGCGAGCCGCAGCTCAGGCATACGTTTCCGCACATCCACGGCACCTTCGGCCAGCACTCCTCGCATATCCAGCGGCCCACCCTTCGACAGCCAACGCAGCTCGGCGGAAAGATGAGGTCGAGCGCGCGCTCGAGGCGAGGAGTGCGCGGGTGGGCCGGCGCGCCGGTCGCCTCGATCACCATCGCTTCATCACCTTGTCGAGGCTTGTGCGCGCGTGCACCAGCGGGCTGCTTAAACGTCCTTGCCAGGACCCGTGAGAAAGTGCACGTCGGAACGTCTCGGCATCGTGAAAATCCGGAACGTCGATGTAGGCGTGGCCGTACTCGCCATAGGTGTGGGCGTCGCTGCCGGCGCCTGCCGCGATGCGATGTTCGTTTGCGTAGGCCAGGGCGCGGCTGTTGAAGCTGGGTAAGGCGCAGCGAGCGTTGTAGACCTCGAGCAGATCGATGTGGGGCCGGATCGTGTCCAAGGCCCGCCGCGTGAGGTGGCTGCCGCGAACTTGATCGAAGGGATGCGGCACGTACACCAGACCTCCCTGCACCTTGATCTGCCGCACGGTCTCCAGGGGCGGAAGCCCCGGCTCGATGCGCTCCTGCAAAAAGAGCCCGATAATCTCGCCGTCGCTGGTCTTGATCTCCTCCGCAGGAATCACCATAAATGGAGCGACCTGGGCCAGCTCCTTTGCGCCCGAAAGCTCGTTGTGGTCGGTCACGGCGATCCCGTGGAGCCCAACCTGCTGAACCGTTCGGATGATGTCGTCGTATGAAGAGGAGCAATCTTTGGAGCGCAGGGTGTGGGTGTGGAGGTCAATCTTCATGACAGGGTCGAGATCATGCTAGCAAGACGCGAGGGTGCTAGAATCGGATAGTCTTTAGATGGCACTATGTAACTCTATGAAACTTGATGGAGGTGTACAAAAGATGGCAACCGCAGGAGTGGCCGGACTGGAGGGGATTGTCGCGGCGCAAAGCGCCATCAGCTCGATCATCGGCAGCACCCTCACCTATCGTGGCATCGACATCGACGAGCTGGCCGAGAATGCAACATTCGAGGAAGTCGCGTACCTGCTGTGGTATGGCGAGCTGCCAAACGCAGAGCAGCTCAGGACGTTCAAGAGCGAGCTGGCCAAGAACCGTGCGGTTTCCGCGCAGCTGCTCGCCCTGATGCGCGACTTTCCCACCGATGGGAATCCGATGGTTACGCTTCGCACGGCCGTCTCGGCGCTCGCTTTCTTCGATCCGTTGGCGGAAGAGATGTCCGAAGAGGCCAATAAGAAGAAGGCGGTCCGGCTACTGGCGCGGTTCCCCACCATCGTTGCGGCCATACAGCGACTGCGCGACGGTAAGCAGCCCGTCGCGCCGGACGAGAATCTCAGTGAGGCGGCCAACTTCCTCTACATGCTCACCGATAAGCGCCCTTCCGATCAGGCAGCGCACGTGATGGATGTGGCGCTGATCCTTCATGCCGACCACGAGTTCAACGCGTCGACCTTCGCGGCTCGAGTAGCTGCTTCCACGCTTTCGGATATGGATTCGGCCATCGTGTCGGCGATCTGCACCTTGAAGGGTCCGCTCCATGGCGGGGCGAATCAGGCGGTGATGAAGACTCTCGAAAAGGTGGGGACTCCGGAGAACGTGGAGCAGTACGTGGAGGGAGCCCTGGCCAACCACGAGCGCATCATGGGTTTCGGTCACCGAGTCTACAAGGAGGGTGACCCCCGCGCCCGGTGGCTGCGCCAGATGTCGCAGCAGCTGGCCGAGGAGACGGGAAATCCCAAGTGGTACGAGATGTCGCGCCGGATGGAGGACGCGGTGAAGGCAGACAAGGGGCTGCTGCCCAACGTCGACTTCTACTCGGCGTCGGTATACACCTACCTGGGGATTCCGCGAGACCTGTTCACCCCGATCTTCGCCATGAGTCGTGTCTCGGGCTGGATCGCCCACGTGATGGAGCAATACGCCAACAACCGCCTGATACGGCCGCGCGCGGAGTATATTGGCCCGGGATACCGTCACTACACACCGATGGCTCAGAGGTAGCATATGTTTTTTGGGCACTTGCCCGAGCTCATCATCATCCTGGTGATCGGGCTGCTCGTTTTCGGACCCGAGAAACTCCCCGAAATGGCGCGCGATGCGGGCAAGATGGTGCGCGAGGTACGATCGGCTCTTGATGTGACCATGAATCCGACGGATGTCGTCGTCCCGGATGACTTCTCCAGTCACTATCAGGAGTCGGTGGAGCGATCGGGCGAAACTTTCGACGAGGATGACTTTGATCCGGTCGCGTTTCGGGCGGAAACGGACGCCTTTGACCTCGATCGAGTCGAGGACGAGAGTGACGAGGTACTAGAGGTGATATCCGCGCCGCGTCCGCCGGTCTAGACCGGCTCGGCTACTCGATGTGCGCGAGCTTCCTCGTACGTGAGCCCCTTTTCCCAGTACGCCTGGAAGGCAGTCTTGAGCAGAATCGCTAGTGCGGGATGCTCGACCACCATGATGGTGAGGCCTGGCTGGTCGGCAACCGGGTCCTGCATGCCGAACATGACGAGTGTCTCGTCGATGATAACCAGCTTGAGAGGTAGCTCCGGCACGAAACGAGCTCTTTCCCCCTCGGCTATGAACTGCCGTACACCCTCGGAAGCTTCGCGGTCCTCGAACAGCGAAAACTCGTAGATTCCCTGCGCTTGCCCGCTCCGGGCAAGCCTCAGGCCCGTTCTGTTCTCTTGCGGCTGGCGGGCGTACGGCGGTTTGTTGAAGACCAGGATCTCGAACTGTACCGCCTCCTGAAGCTCGTCGAAGCGAGCAGCTATCGCGCCCGGCTCTCGTAACACCTCTATGTAGTCCAGAGGATCGGTGTGCCGCTGTCCCGCTCGATACGCCGGCACCAGTGCCGCGATGAGCGCCTCGGCGTCCGACTCTAGCCCGGCCAGGTGCTGGCGACGCGCCTCTATCAGACCGCCGATGGCGAGCCCCGGCTCCGCCGCCGAGTACTTTGCGGGGTCGCCCGGGCGCTCGGAGGCGAGTCCCTTGTCGACGAGGCTCGCCAACACGTCGTAGATACGCTGGCGCGGCACACCTGCTCGACGCGCCACTTCCCCGGCGCTATAGCTATCGCGGTCCGCCAGGGCCACATACACCCTTGCTTCGTAGCCCGTAAGTCCGAGCCGGCTCAGTCGTCCCGCCGTGGCATCATTCATGCTATCTCGTCACCACTTTAGCAGAAGTGACACCACTCATGGTGGTGCCTAATGAAGTCAATGACACCACGTTGAGTGGTGAATGGTTGGGATCAGGAGGTGGAACCGAAGTTCGGCGTCCAAACGGCAGCGAACCGCCTACGCGAAATTTTGCTCACGTTTGTTTTGCTCACCATTCATAGGAAGGAAAACGGAATGCGTCGCTCGCTCTCTATCATCGCGGCATTGCTCATCGCCACAGTAGTGCCATTCGTAGCCTCGCGAGGGGTCCTCGCCGATACTTCCAGTTGGAGTTCAACCTCGACATTGGCAGAAGCGCCGGCCTTGGTGAGCGCCACCTCTGCCGGTGCGGTAGATGCTTCGACCCCGCTTCGTTTGGCCGTGGTGCTGAGCCTCCGGAATCAATCGG